>CAZDFM010000186.1:0-5744 GCA_964504465.1 uncultured Pseudobdellovibrionaceae bacterium
CTTTCGAAAGCTTTGGATCAAGTGGGCCGCGAAGTCCTAGAAAAAGGTGGCTCGTTTGCTATGGAAAAGGTCATTGGAGATCTTTGTGCTACCATGGCCTGCCACTCTGTAGTCCGGGCGGGGCAGGCACTTTCAAATGAAGAAATGCGCTCATTACTTGAACAGATGGACGAATATTCATTCTCAAGCTTCTGTCCGCACGGTCGACCGGTGAGCGTTGAATACTCCTTTACTAAAATTGAAAAAGAATTTGGCAGAATACCTTGAGTTTTGAATCTCTTAATCTCAACACCAGTAGCGAAAATCAGATTGTCTTTGTTCTTGGCCCCACTGCAAGCGGCAAATCGGCTCTGGCGCGCGAGATCGCGCTTAAAAAACGTGGAGTCATTCTAAATTGTGACAGTGTTCAGTCTTACCAGTTCGTTGATATCGGTTCTGCAAAACCCACTTTTGAGGAGCGACAAGAGCTTACACATTTACTCTTTGATTTCGTTGAACCACCGGCTGAGATTACCGCAGGACAATTTCGCGAAATGGCGCGCGAAAAAATCGAAAAATATATTCAGTGGTCACCAATAGTAGCTGCCGGCGGAAGCGGGTTTTACATTCGCGCATTGCAGTCCAAGATGTTTCAGATAAAAGATGTGAGTCCTGAATCTTTGCAAAAAATCTACGACCTCGAGCAGGCCGAGGGAGTTGAAGGTTTATACAAAGAAATGCTTCAGCTTGATCCTATGCTTCGCACCAAAATTATGGCCGCTGACTCTTACCGAATCAAACGTGCACTTGGGCTAATGTGGACTTATAAAAAAACCATGACAGAAATACGCGAAGAGACAGCCGAGGCTCAAGACCCAGGTGATTGGCCCTATAAGACTTTAAAAATCGGACTCGAAATCAGCCGAGATGACTTACGAGTTCGAGTACGGCAGCGCACCGAAGAGATGCTAAAGAAGGGCTGGATTGAAGAGACTCAGAAACTTCTGTCGATGGGCCTCGAGGATTGGTCCCCAATGAAAAGTGTGGGTTACAAAGAATTGGTCGCCCATTTAAAGGGCGAAATGAGTCTCGAAGAAACAAAAGAGCTTATTGTGACCTCAACAATGCAACTCGCGAAAAAACAAATGACCTGGTTTCGCAAAGATCCAGACATCGTCTGGGTTGATGCTAAAAAAAGTTTTGCTGAAATACAGACCGAGGTCCCAGGCTTGGCTTGACACTCTTTTGGCCCCTCACCATAATCGTGCAAACGAGGAAGCACCCATGAAAAGCATGACCGGATACGGTACCTCTCAAATCAACAGTAAAGAGATTGATCTCGAGCTAGCAATCAAATCTGTGAACGGTCGCTTTCTTGATTGCCGTGTACATCTTCCGCGCGAATATGCGCCATTCGAGATCGAAATCAAAAAGAAGATCACCCAGCTTTTTAAGCGCGGGACTGTAGATGTGTATATTAATCGCCGGATTGTGGATCCTTCTCAGCAGATCAATGTGATCGTAAATAAAAATGTCGCCCGTAAATGGCTTAAAGCTTATCAAGAGTTAGCCAAAGAGCTTAAGCTTAAAGACAACATGACTCTTTCTGATCTTGCAGCTCTGCCTCAGGTCATTGCGGTCAAAGAGTCGCACGGTCTTCTCCCAGTTGAGAAAAAGAATCTCTTTTTGCTACTTAATAAGTCGCTTAAACTTTGCGAACAAGAACGAGTTCGTGAAGGGAAAGCCCTAAAGCTTGAGCTCAGTACTTTATTGAAGGATCTCGAAAAGCTTGTGAAAAGCATGCAAGTACAAGTGACTGCTCAAAGTGCAAAAACAAAAAAGCGTCTTGAAGACCGCATCTCGCTTTCAAGTCTCGAGGGAAAAACTGACCCTCAAAGACTCGCACAAGAAATTGCGATTCAAATTGATCGAAGCGACATCACCGAAGAACTCGTGCGACTTAAAGAGCATATCGGACATTTCTCAAAGTTGATTCATGCACCAGAAGTTCAAGGTAAGAAGCTCGATTTCTACACTCAAGAACTCTTACGTGAAGTAAATACGATTGGTTCAAAAAGCCAAGCCGCCTCACTGACTGAAACAGTCGTAAATGCAAAGGCGTTGGTCGAAAAAATCCGAGAACAGGTGCAAAACATCGAATGAAGAACCCGATGCTTATCCTGATAGGCCCTTCGGGGGTCGGTAAATCCACTTTTCTTTCTCGCTGCCTCGAGGATTATGACCAATTCGTAGATACGATCACTTATACCAGCCGGTCGCTACGAAAAGGCGAGTCTGAGGGACATCCGTATCATTTCGTGAGTGAAGAGCGTTTTAAAGAACTCATTGATGAGGGTTTTTTTATCGAGTGGGCGAAGGTTCACAACTGCTATTATGGAACCCCTGAACATCAGATTTACGACACCTGGAAACAGGGTAAAATCGTCATAATGGATGTAGATGTCCAAGGAGCGAAGACTTTTAAGGCTAAGTTTCCGCAGGCGCTGACCGTTTTTATTCTCCCACCCTCTGTAGACGCGTTGCGCAAGCGAGTCTCTCGTCGGGACGGGGGAGCTCCAAAAGACATCGAAACGCGAATGAAAAACGCTCAAATCGAGATAGACCAAGCAAAGGATTTTGACCTCAGGCTCATCAATGAGGATTTTGAAACCGCCTATGCTGAGCTACGGAAAATGATTGAAGAAAACCTGAAGATTAAGTAGGTTAACGGACTGCTTACAAAAATAAGGGAGCGTCTTAATGGCTCGAGTTACGGTAGAAGACTGTTTAGAGAAGGTTCAAAATCGATTTGCGCTAGTTTTGCTTGTATCAAAGCGAGCTAAGCAGCTTTTAAAAGGCGATGAGCCGACTCTCGTGATGAAGGGCAATAAGTTTGTAGTGGGTGCTCTACGTGAAGTTGCTGCCGGTAACGTGTATTTTGATATCGATGAGACCCAAGGTTCTGCTGACATTCAGATCCAACGCGATTTAGCTCGTAGCGAAATCGGACTACCGAACCGGTAGTCCTTCCATTGGGCCGGTATCTAAAGCCAGCCCACCTTTTACTTTCAATCCTGTTATATAAATAGCTGTTTATTAAGCTCTTTTATCTGTCCCAAGCTCTAGTTCTCCTGCTAATTTGCCGTTAAGATGAAGTAGGAAGAACAGCAGTACAGCAAAGGCCGATATGAAGGACCTGCTCAGCGACGACTCTATCATTGATAATTCGCCAGAGACCTTAGATGAACTTCTAAAGCTCGTTGAGTCGTACTATCCCTCTGCTGATCTTGATTTCTTACGTCGCGCCTACGAATTCTCCGAAAAAGCTCATTCTGGTCAACTTCGCCGCTCCGGTGAACCTTATATTTCGCATCCTCTTGGTGTTGCCGGAATTCTAGCGGAACTCAGATTAGATCTTCCCACAATTGCAACCGGTTTACTTCACGATACAGTCGAAGACACTCACGCGACACTCGAAGATATCGAAAAAAACTTTGGACCTGTCGTTCGGCACTTGGTTGACGGTGTGACGAAGATTTCAAAAATGAGTTTTCGTAATACCCATGAAAAGCAGGGCGAAAATATTCGAAAGATGATCGTCGCCATGGGTAAAGACGTTCGCGTTGTACTCGTAAAAATTGCAGATCGCTTGCACAATATGCGCACACTCAATCATATGCCGCCAGAGAAGCAGGCGCGAATCGCAGAAGAAACTCTTGATATTTATGCGCCCTTGGCAAGTCGCCTGGGGATCCAAGCGGTAAAAATTGAACTCGAGGATCTGTCATTTCGGTATGCTACTCCAGAGGCCTATTATTCGCTCGCACAAAAAGTCGCCAAGAAAAAGAAAGAACGCGAAAAGTACATCGACGATGTAAAAAAACTTTTAACAACTGAGCTCGAGAAAAACTTTAAGTCTAAGTTTGAAGTTACCGGCCGCCCCAAACATTTATATTCAATATATAAAAAAATGGAGATGGGTGGGATAGATTACGAACAGGTCTATGACGTCCTCGCCTTCAGAGTTTGCGTCAATACACTGCCTGAATGTTATGAAGTTTTAGGTTTAGCGCATTCTTTATGGAAGCCAATTCCTGGTCGGTTTAAAGATTTCATTGCCATGCCAAAAGCCAACAACTATCAGAGCCTTCACACAACTGTGAATGGCCCTGGTGGTGAACGAATCGAAATTCAGATTCGAACTTTTGAAATGCATCTGGTTGCTGAAATGGGGATCGCAGCCCACTGGAAATACAAAGAGGCGGGCCGAGGCGGCGAGCAAGAAATTGACTCATCAGTCGTCGATAAATTCCATTGGCTACGCGAACTCGTCAACCTTCATCAACAGACAAAATCTCCAGATGAGTTCTTAGAAAACGTTAAAACCGATTTATTTGAATCAGAAATTTATGTGTTTACTCCCAAGGGAGATGTAAAAGAGTTTCCTGATGGCGCGACTCCGATCGACTTTGCGTATTCGGTGCATACAGATGTGGGCCACCATATCGTTGCCGCTCGAGTAAACGGAAAATTAGTCCCATTAAAGTATCAGCTTCAAAACGGGGACCGAGTTGAAGTCATCACTTCAAAAAACCAGGCTCCCTCAAAAGACTGGCTTAAAATTTGTGTTACAACTCGAGCTAAAGCAAAGATTCGCGCGCATGTGACCGCTGAGCAGCGCAAACGCGCACTCGAAATCGGTCGAGAGCTTTTAGACAAATACTCACGAAAAGTCGGTCACTCACCACAAAAAGCCTTCACCGGCGAACTGTTTGATAAGTACTTAAAAAATGAAGGCTGCTCGAACCTTGAAGATCTTTATATTCGTGTCGGATTCGGTTCGGTAACTCCAGCTCAGGTGATGGAGAACATCCTTCCAGAAAAACCGACCGTGGTTGCTGAAACTGAGGCAACCGAAGATAACTTCTTACAGAAAGCGTTTAAAGCGGCGATCCACCGAAATAAAAAAACCGCCTCACTCATTCAAGTTGATGGAATGGATGATGTACTTGTGCGCTTTGCTCGCTGCTGTACACCCATTCCTGGCGATCCTATTATCGGATTTATTACTCGAGGACGCGGAATCGTGATTCACAGATCCGACTGCGAAAAAGCCTTCGAGATGGATCAAGACCGACAGATCGATGTCGCGTGGAGCGGCCAAAAAACCCAAGAAGCCAGCCGCTTAGTACGCGTCCGTGTAGTAAGTCATGATATTTCAGGCTTACTTAAACAAATGACCGAAGTCTTCTCAAGTTTTGGCGTCAACATCCACAATGCTCAAGCCAGAACTACTAAAGATCTAAAAGCTATCTGTATCTTCGACGTTTCGGTCCGCGATACTGAACAACTGAGTCAGGTCATAACATCGCTCACAAAACTAAAAGGCGTCATCGGTGTGACCCGCATGACTCACTCTTAGTCTCTTCACAGTCTTCGTTTTGGTCCTGAACACGCCGAGCACGTGCTCCCTCTTTGCGGGGCGAAAAGATCGTGGGAATTTTGAGAGCTTCCGGGCATACCCCCTTTTCGTGGACACGCCCTCCAGGCTCGGCTGCCGGTTGGCCTTCGGCCAACGATACCGCCATCCAGGCGGCGGCAGAGGTCCACGAAAAGGGGATATACCCTCCACCCCTCAAAACTCCCACGACCTTTTCGCCCCCCAAAGAGGGAACATGGACCTGTTCAAATAAAAAGCACCCTGAATTTCCAAGAGGAGATACGGGTTACTTTGTTCATTGTTAGTGAGAGCAATGGTCAAAAAG
>CAZDFM010000187.1:0-5744 GCA_964504465.1 uncultured Pseudobdellovibrionaceae bacterium
TAGGGTTTATTACGGATTCTTCACTGGAGTCGAAACCTCCGACAAAATTGACGAAGTGCTAGTAACTTATTTTGCAAATGGTCGCTCCTTTACGGGTGAAGAGACAATAGAAGTCTCTTGTCATGGTGGTCGCTTTTTAAGTTCTTTAATTTTAAAAGAGTTAGTTTTGGCTGGGGCAAGAGTCGCACAACCTGGTGAGTTCACGTATCGTGCCTTTATGAATCAGCGTTTAGATTTAGTGCAGGCTGAGGCAGTTCTAGAATTAATTAACAGCGAGAATTCATCGTCGTCACAGTTGGCTTTGCGGCAGCTTGAAGGTGGCTTTTCCCAAGATCTTGAAAAGATCAAAAGCGAACTTACTACGGGTTTAGCTCATCTTGAAGCCAACATCGATTTTGCTGCTGAAGATATTGAAATCGCTTCTAACAAACAAATTCTTACAAAACTTGAGGGCGCAAAGAAACGTCTTGAGGTTTTGTTAGAGCAATACAAAGTGGGACGTCGCGCTCGTGAGGGACTTTCGGTTTTGTTAGTGGGCGAACCCAATGTCGGAAAGTCTTCATTATTAAATGCGGTTGTTCGAGAAGAACGCGCGATCGTCACTGAAGTGCCCGGTACAACACGTGATCTAGTTGACGGAGTTATTGAGATTTCAGGTCTCCCAGTTAAGTTTACTGATACGGCAGGATTTAGAGAGACTCTGGATCCAGTTGAAACAATTGGAATTGAACGGATGAAATCTCGCCTTGAAAAGGCAGATTTTGTATTGCTATTAATCGATTCGACTGAGGCAAACGAGAAAACACTTTCTCTCGTGGGTGAACTGGTTTCATTCGAGAAAACCCTCATAGGCTTTAGCAAATCCGATCTTGTTACGGATACACAAAAACTTGAGAACTCGGCTTGGCTGAGAGAGCGGCTCGGCCCTCACAAGTATGAGCAGTTGATATCACAGAAGCGATTGTTTTTACTCAGTTCAAAAAGTGGATTCGGGTTGGAGTTGCTCAACTCTTATTTTGCAGATGAAATTGCAAAAATGTCTGAGCTCAGATCCAGCGGGCTTATGAACGTGAGACACTATGAGCTGATTACAAAGGCTCTCAAGTTTGTTGAGGATGGGATTTCTTTATTGGATAAGAATGAGAGCCCCGAGTTTATTGCAGCTGAATTTCATGCATCTTTGAGAGCCATCTACGAGATTTTAGGCGAACAATTTGATGACCAAGTGATGGATCAAGTTTTTCGCGAATTTTGCCTAGGTAAATAATTAAAGAATTGTAGCGAAGATACGTCGGTATAGCTTAGGCGGATTTTCAAAGGATACATATGTCTATAGATCAAAACTCAGCGCAGGTGATTGTAGTTGGTGCAGGTCACGCAGGGGTTGAAGCCGCGCTAGCTGCAGCGAGAATGGGTTCTAAAGTTCTCGTTATAACGACAAATTTAGACCGAATCTCTTATATGAGCTGTAATCCGTCGATTGGAGGCCTCGCAAAAGGCCATATGGTGAGAGAAATCGATGCGCTTGGTGGTGAAATGGGCCGAGCTGCAGACGAAACCTGCATTCAGTTTAAAAGATTGAACGCACGTAAGGGTCCTGCGGTCAGAGGTTCTCGTTCACAGTGTGATAAAGATCTTTTTAGTCAGTACATGTCGCAGTTTCTTCGCGCTCAGCCGAATATCTCAATCCTTGAAGGCGAAGCTCAGAGTTTGATCCTTGAAGATTCGGTTTGTCGCGGAGTTGTGCTTGCCGATGGAAGCAAGATTTCTGGCGAGACCGTTATTATTACAACCGGGACCTTCATGAATGCGGTCATGCATATTGGTTTAACTAAAATGGCGGGCGGAAGAGTCGGTGACAAAGCGACTGTTGGAATTTCAGATCAGCTCAGAGATTTTGGCTTCCAAGTGACTCGTCTGAAAACAGGCACACCCCCTCGACTTCTAAAGGAATCGATTGATTGGAGTAAGACAACTCCTCAGTATGGGGACGAGCAGTTTGTACCCTTCAGTTTTAAAAGTTCATCGAAGCTAAAATTGCCTCAAGTTCCGTGTTTCCTCAGTTATACCAATGAGAAGACTCACGACATCATTCGAGCCAATTTAGACTCATCGCCTATGTTTACGGGCGCAATTGAAGGACTCGGACCTCGATATTGCCCAAGCATCGAAGATAAAATCACCCGATTTGCTGATAAAGAAAAGCATCAGACCTTTTTAGAGCCTGAAGGACTGAATTCCGATTCGATTTACTTACAGGGAATTTCAACGAGCTTGCCCGAATCCGTCCAGTATGAATTTCTTCGAACAATTCCGGGCTTAGAGAATGTGAAGATGATTCGTCCAGGTTATGCGGTCGAATATGATTTTATTGAGCCAACTCAGATCCACCATTCGCTCGAAACAAAAGCGATTCAAAATTTGTATTTAGCGGGTCAGGTTAATGGAACATCCGGATACGAAGAAGCTGCTGCTCAGGGTTTGATGGCAGGAATTAATGCGAGCTTAAAAGTAAGTTCGAAACCAGAGTTCATTCTCGGTCGTGACCAAGCCTACATCGGAGTTTTAATTGATGACCTTGTAATAAAGGGTACGCGTGAGCCTTATCGAATGATGACCTCACGTGCCGAGCACCGTCTTGTTTTAAGAGAAGATAATAGTCTCGATAGGTTAACTCCTTTAGCGTTGGAACTCGGTTTGCTGTCCGAAGGGGAAGCGAATCAGGTTTCTGTGATCATGAAAAAGCGTCAGGATTTGAATGAACAGCTTGAGAGTTTGGTGATTGTTCCTAACGAAGAAACTCAAGAGAAACTAAGATTGATTCCCACCCCAGTCATTCATAAGCCGACTAAATTAAGTGAGTTACTGAGGCGCACCGAGATTCATTGTTTTGATCTGAAACGTTTCGGATTGGAATATGTCGATGAATATGAAGTTGTGGAGCCGGTCGAGATCGCAGTTAAATACGCTGGATACATTCAAAGAGAGAACGAGATCATTGGACAGGCGAAAAGACTTGAGAAACTCTTGATACCTGCCGATCTAGACTTTCGTAGTGTTAAGGGCTTGTCGACCGAGGAACGTGAGAAGCTGTCTCGATATAGACCCAAGACTTTAGGCCAGGCCCATCGAATTAGTGGAGTTAATCCTTCGGCGATTCAGGCGCTCTTAGTCTATCTTAAAGGCCGTCGTAGACGGTTTGAGGAGATGCAGGTTGAGTGACAGTGACCTAAAGGCGAACTTCGAGAAAAACTGGCGTATTGCCGACTGGTTCCCTGACCTTAGCGAACTGCAACAAACGATGCTACGCGTCTATTACCTAGAATTGCTAAAGTTTAATCCAAAAATTAATCTGATCTCTCGCCGAACTGAGACCGAGGCAGACCAGGTTCATTTCGCCGATTCAATCATGGCTGGTAAACTTATTCTGTTCCGCAATAAATCAGAGAGTATTGTCGAGATCGGCTCGGGCAATGGCTTCCCAGGTTTAGTGATGGCGGTTCTTGCGCCAGAGCGAAAGTTTGTATTACTCGATAAGGACCAACGGAAGGTTGAGTTTTTGAAGCATGTCGCCAGTCGGGCCGGTCTGAAGAACGTAAGCTTTTTTAATGGGCTGTTTGAGGCTTTTCCCGAAGACTCTATAGACTGCGCGGTCTCGCGTGGATTTGCATCGCTTTCGGGATCGATTATTAGTGCGCGAAAAGCTTTTAAAGTCGGCGGTGAGTATTATCATATGAAGGGGTCGATTTGGGCTACGGAAATGGCCGAAATTCCCACGCAAGTCTGTTCGATTTGGACTCCGAGCCTCGCGGCAGATTATCGCCTCCCTGAAACTTCGATTACATTGTCTTTAGTTCTTACCAAGAAGATTGCAAAATAGATTGTTCCACGTGGAACAAATTAATGGGCTGCAGTCGCTGGGACTTCAGTCTTTGCTTTTGATTCAAGATACTTCTCTAAACGTGCATGGAGTTTTGGAACTCGTGCGTCCCACTGTAATCTCGAACTTCCTAGCTTCTTATTTGCTAAGTAGGCTGAGTACTCAGCTGGATTTGGCCACTCTTGCTCCTGTTCAAAGGCGATTGAATAGGACCTTAGGTCCTCTACTCTGCGTCTTTCTACTCTGATCTCCATATACCTGGTCATTTGCTTCGCTTTGACTAGCTTGCCCTGAGCCTCTCGGAGTTTCTTTCGTGCTTGATGCAGCTCTTTTGTGTTTGGCTCAGAGTCTTTGATCTCGTTTTGTAAGGAGAGCACTTCTTTTTCAGTGTCGATTACGGTTTTTGAATACTCAGTCAAAAGGCTTTGTAGGTCACGATAGATCGGATCCAGGAGTTCCGGGTTCTTTTCCTTGGTGCGGCAGCCCGTCGAAAACAGCATAACGCTTATTCCTAAGGCCAAAATAATAAGTTTTCGCAAAAAAAGCGTATGTTCCACGTGGAACAATCGGCAAGTTGTTGAAATAAATTTATTCTAAGATACAAATAGTACAACTGAGTCTATAACCGACTCAACTTGTAACAAGAGGGTGTTCAAAAGTTCGCCCTTTTTAGAGGAGTAGTCATGGCTCGTACGATTTGCATAGCCAATCAAAAAGGTGGAGTAGGCAAAACCACAACATCAGTCAATCTAGCTGCATCACTCGCGGAACTTGGAAGGCGAGTACTCATCATTGATATGGATCCCCAAGGGAACGCATCAAGCGGTTTAGGAGTAAAACGTTACGAGAACCAGGCGAGCAACATCTATCATGTCCTAATTGGCGAAAAGACCCTTAAAGATGCCGCCCAAGTTACAAACGAAAAGGATCTCTGGGTCGCGCCAGCAAACCCTGACCTAGTAGGAGCAGAAATCGAGCTGGTTGACATGCCGCAGCGCGAATACCGCCTCAAAGAAGCGATCAAACAGGTGGCCGATGATTTCGACTATATATTAATAGACTGCCCACCTTCACTCGGGCTGCTCACCGTCAATTCGCTTACTGCCGCCGACACCTTCTTGGTGCCTTTGCAGTGCGAATACTATGCGCTTGAGGGGCTCAGCCAGCTTCTCAATACGGCGGGGTTAATAAAAAAGAATTTAAATCCGTCGCTTCGAATTGAAGGCATTGTGTTGACCATGTTTGACACTCGAAACAACTTAAGCCACCAAGTTGTTTCAGAAATCCAGAGTCATTTCGGGGACAAGGTGTTTAGCGCCATAATTCCTCGTAACGTTCGTTTGTCTGAGGCTCCAAGCCACGGACAGTCGATTCTCAAGTATGATACCAAATCAATCGGCGCAAAAAAGTACCTAGAACTCGCACGAGAACTCGATGCAAGTGTTTATCCGAATGCAGAAGCGCACGAACCTCAAGAAGCAACAGTAGAAAACTTAGAGCCACTTTCTTCTGAGGGAGAAATGAATGTCTAATCTCGATTCAGATAAAAAAAATGTTCCACAGGCCAAAAAAACAGGATTGGGTCGCGGGCTCGGAAGTCTTTTGGGAGGCCAAGAGGGCTCCTTTTCAAAAAACGTTGACGGGCTTGATGTCATCGACCGAGCACTCAAAGATTCTCCCTCGAAAACATCGCAACCCTTGAGCGAGGGCTTCACTGAAAAAAAGCTGGCACCTATTGAGCCCGCTCAACCCAAAATACCCGACACAGCACGAATTTGGACCATACAAGTCGATAAGCTTTCAGGGAATCCAAATCAGCCGCGCCGAAACTTTGAGCCAGAAGCACTTAAAGAACTTTCTCTCT
>CAZDFM010000188.1:0-5686 GCA_964504465.1 uncultured Pseudobdellovibrionaceae bacterium
CCCACCGATCAACACCTCCTGATCACACCTCCTGAGCCACACCTTCTGATCCAAACCTGTTGATGCACACCCATCAATCACGTCCCATCAATCACGTCCCATCAATCACGTCCCACCAATCACGTCCCACCAATCACGTCCCACCAATCACGTTCTACCAATCACGTTCGACCAATCACGTTCTACCAATCACGTTCTACCAATCACGTCCACCGGCGACGGACCAGAAATCGGGACACTAAAAAGCAGGCATCAATCGCTATAACGGCTCCCAAGACGGAAAATTATGGTGAACAGAAAAATCTGCACCCAAGTCCCATTACGTACGGAAATGACTAAAGAAATCATAAAGCTCGCGAGAAATAAATTGACTGTTTTATCGTGCATAATTATATTGCCCCGATGCGAACAACACAGGGGCAATTGTTTAAATTTAATCAGATGGACTCTGCTCATAAAAGGTATGGGCGTACCCAGCATGGGGGATTGGGGTCGAAGAATCACCGAAAGCTTGAGCGTCCGCTCAGTACGAAGAAATGGATTCATCTTGTTTTGAAATCAGATAAAGCTACGGGGCAGCTTAGCTTTTTGAAATCGTCGAATCAGATCTTTATTCGTCAGTTGCTTCAATCGAAGGCGCAAAAGTTTGGGGTTCGCATTGCGGACTTCGCCAATGTGGGAAATCATCTGCATTTAAAGATCAGAGTTTCTTCGCGAGAGAACTTTAGAAAGTTTTTGAAATCAGTGACTTCGGTTATTGCTCGAAAGGTTACAGGAGCGCGCAAAGGAAAACCTTTTGGACGTTTCTGGCAGGGCTTGGCCTTTACTCGTATTCTCACTAGTCGCCTGGAAGAACTTAATCTTAAAGGCTATATCGAAGCCAACCGACGAGAAGTCATTTCGCCTAGAGCGAGAGAAGAATTTCTTAAGAAGTTTAATCAATGGGTTTATAAAGAGCGCGTTCGATCGAAGTCGCTCGAGAGTTTTTCGTCCTCCTAATTCTGCGTTTTTCACAGTCTCGCCTGACTAGCTTCGGAGAAATCGAAAGACATGCTCTTTTATCGACATGCTTGCAAGCTCTAGGAACCCCGCAGAAGTTACGGTCTAACTTCTGGGGAAAGTCGAGAGTACTATAGGTTGCGTCGGTACTGGCCGCCTACTTCGTAGAGGGCGCGGCTCATTTGGTAGAGCGAGCAGTGTCTTGAGGCGCTCATGAGGGCTTCGAAGATGTTGGCGCCGCTTAGGGCTGCAATCTTTAGATTCTGGATTTCTTTGTCGGCTTCGGTTTGGTGGCTCTTCTTGAAGCTTTCTAAGTTATCCAATTGCTGTTTTTTCTCTTCGGGGGTCGCACGGGCCATTTCGATTTTGGCTGGGACGTAGCCCGCCTCAAGTGTCGCGGGGTCTACAAAGGTGTTTACCCCCACTATTGGAAGCTCTCCGTCGTGTTTGAGCATTTCATAATGCAGAGATTCTTCTTGGATCTTTCCGCGTTGGTATTGGGTTTCCATGGCTCCCAAAACTCCGCCGCGTTCAGAGATCTTTTGGAACTCTTCAAGCACTGCCTCTTCAACTGCATCAGTGAGCCAGTCGACAAAGTAGCTTCCTTGGTTCGGGTTTTCGTTTTTGGTGAGACCGAACTCTTTGGTCACAATTAATTGAATCGCTTTTGCTCTTCTGACGGAACCTTCAGTTGGCGTCGTAATCGCTTCATCATAAGCATTTGTGTGAAGTGAGTTACAGTTGTCGCTGATCGCAATCAACGCCTGAAGCGTCGTTCTGATATCATTAAAGTCGATTTCTTGCGCGTGCAGGCTTCGGCCGCTGGTTTGGATATGGTATTTTAGTTTTTGCGAGCGCTCGTTTGCCTCGTATTTATCGCGCATGGCAATGGCCCAAATTCTTCGAGCCACTCGGCCGATCACGGTGTACTCAGGATCTAAGCCGTTACTAAAGAAGAACGAAAGATTCGGCGCAAAGCTGTCGATTTCCATTCCACGAGAGCGATAGTACTCAACATAAGTAAAGGCATTCGAAAGGGTCAGCGCAAGCTGAGTGATCGGGTTCGCACCCGCTTCCGCAATATGGTAGCCCGAAATGCTGACTGAATAAAAATTGACGATTTCGTTTTTAATAAAGAACTCTTGAATGTCGCCCATCAATTTTAAGGCAAAGTCAGTTGAGAAAATGCAGGTGTTTTGGCCCTGATCTTCTTTTAAAATGTCAGCCTGAACAGTTCCGCGAACTGTACTCATAGTGTGAGTACGAAGCTTTTGATATTCGTCGGAGTTTAGCTTTCGACCGAGCTCCGCTTCTTTTTTCTCGACCTGCTGATCAATGGCCGTGTTCATAAAAAACGCTAAGATCATGGGGGCAGGCCCGTTGATCGTCATGCTGACACTAGTTGACGGATCACAAAGGTCAAACCCAGCATAGAGCTTCTTCATATCTTCGAGAGTCGCGATACTAACACCGCTCTCCCCGACTTTGCCGTAAATATCAGGCCTCAAATCAGGATCTTGACCGTATAAGGTTACGCTATCAAAGGCAGTAGATAAACGTTTTGCCGGCTCGCCTTTTGATAAAAAGTGGAAGCGCCGATTGGTGCGCTCAGGTGGCCCTTCACCCGCAAACTGACGAATCGGATCTTCACCCACACGTTTTAAAGGAAACACGCCCGCCGTATACGGGAAAAACCCAGGCGCGTTTTCAAGCCTTAAGTATTTAAACCGATCTCCCCAATCTTTAAGCTCAGGAACGATCACTCGAGGAATATTGAGATGCGAAAGGCTTTCTGTCACCAAAGGTTGGCGAATTTCTCGCCCACGAACTTGGTAAGTATACTCAGGACCCGAAAAAGAATCTTTTAATTTGTCATAACTTTTTAAGAGAGCGAGTTCGTCACCTTGAAACTGGCCTTCAATTTTTTTAGCTTTCTCTTCTAACTTCGGAGCCAATGTGGGCTCAAGTTCAACAACTTCTTTAAGTGAGCGCAGTTGGCGTGCCTTTGCCGCCAATTCTTCGGTTCGTTTTTTATAGCTTCGAACAGTTGCCACGATCTCGGATAAATAATTCTGGCGGTCAGCCGGAACGATGGTTTGTTTTTCGGTCCCTCGAATCAATTTTCGAGCTTCATCCGAAATCTTCCAATTAAAGCCTGAAGACTGATCTTTTTCGGTCAACTTTTCGGAAATGGCGTAAAACAAATCGTTTACGCCTTTGTCGTTAAAGTTTGAAGCCTGAGTGAGAAAAACTGGAACCTTAGAATCATTGTCGAAGATTTTGCGCGAACGCTTGAATTGCTTGGTCACATCTCGGTGAGCATCTTGCGAGCCACGGTGATCAGCCTTGTTGATTGAAACAAGGTCGGCGTAATCGATCATGTCGATTTTTTCGAGTTGGCTTTGAGCCCCAAACTCCGAGGTCATGACGTAAAGACTGAGGTCTGACACTTCGAGAATCTTTGAAGAGGCCTGACCAATTCCAGAACTCTCGGCAATGATGATATCAAAACCGAACTCTTTGATTTCTTTAAGCATCGGTGGGAGCGCTTCTGCGATCTCAGAACCTGAACCACGCGAGGCTACCGAACGCATAAAGACACCTGGGCGCGAGAGCGAGTTCATTCGAATGCGGTCCCCGAGTAATGCGCCGCCGGTTTTCTTTTTTGTTGGATCCACACAAATCACACCCACACGAATGCCTGGGTACAAATTGAGAAATCTCTGAATGAGTTCATCAACCAAAGAAGACTTTCCAGCTCCGCCGGTCCCCGTCACTCCTAGAACTAAAGGCGGAGTTGAACGCTTGGATTTAAAAGTGCTCAAGGCCTTTTTGATTTGAGAAGTGTCGTGCCCGTTTTCGATGGCTGAGAGTAAAAGTCCAAGCAGCCGATGAGGAATGGGGTTTTCGTCTAAGGTTTTTGAATCTAAGTTGGGGCTGGTTTTATTAAGATCAAAATCTCCGCCGGTCATGATCAGTTGGATCATACCTTCTAGACCTAAACGTCTTCCGTCATCAGGGTGAAAGATCTGAGCAATGCCGTAAGCTTCGAGTTCTTTTTTCTCTTCGTGAATGATGACGCCGCCGCCACCACCGTAAATCTTCACGTAAGGGGCACCTGCTTGATTGAGGAGGTCCTTCATATATTTGAAGTACTCCATGTGACCGCCCTGATAAGAGCTAATACACACCGCCTGTGCACCTTCTTGCAGAACTGCGGTCACAACATCGTTCACCGAACGATTGTGGCCAAGGTGAATTACTTCGGCGCCGAAGTCTTGAAGAATCCTTCGAATGATATTGATCGAAGCATCGTGCCCGTCAAAAAGCGAAGCTGCGGTCACTACGCGTACGGGGTTTTGAGGTGTCGACTTTTGCGCCATGGATCCTGCCTTCTAGTTGTGCTGGACTAACGAGTTAGTCCTATTGTGCCGAGCTCACGATATAGCTCGCAAAATTAAATCAATTGCCCGTAAAGTTTGCTTTACGTTTTTCTAAGAAGGCCCGAATGCCTTCGTTGTGATCTTGAGTTGAAAAAGCTTTCGCAAAATTCTGTGCTTCTAATTCGAGCCCCTCTATCAAGCTTGTTTCAAAACCATCGTTAATAGCATTCTTAGCGAGACGTAAAGCGATAGGGCTTCGGCTCGCGATTGTCGTAGCCACGTTGGTTACCGCGAGCATTAAACCTTCTGCCGGAAACACCTCTGTCACAAGACCGATCTCTTTGGCTTTTTCGGCAGTCAGCATTTCGCCTGTTAAAGTAAGTCTTCGTGCCCAAGCCTTGCCCACGACTCGCGACAAACGTTGAGTTCCGCCGTAACCTGGAATCAGCCCAAGGCTCACTTCTGGTAAACCCAATTTTGCTTTTTCTGAAGCCATGATAAAGTCACATGATAGAGCGAGCTCAAGTCCACCACCCAAAGCAAAGCCGTTTACTGCTGCAATTACGGGCCGAGAAAAGTCCTGAATGCGGTTAAAAACTTTTTGCCCCTCTGTCGCCATCAAAAGAGCTTGCGTCGAATCGTAGTTTTCCATTTCTTTAATATCAGCGCCCGCGACGAAAGCCTTTTCACCCATCCCTGTAATGATCAACACACGAAGATTTTTATCGGCCTCTAGTTGCTCGAGCGCTGAGCCAAGTTCTTTAAGGAGTTCAGAGTTTAAGGCATTTAGGGCTTCAGGACGATTGATCCCTAAAACCTGAACCTGACCTTCAAGTTTGCTCTCTAACGACAAAGTTTTGTAAACAGTTGCCATTGAAGTCTCCTTTTTAAGCTTGTTGATAGTTGTAAAATCCGCGACCGGTCTTTTTACCAAGCCAACCTGCCTCGACATATTTTCTAAGCAAAGGTGAAGGACGATATTTGGTGTCGCCTAAACCTTCATGCAAGACTTCCATAATCGCAAGGCAAGTGTCGAGACCAATAAAGTCAGCCAGGGTTAATGGGCCCATAGGCTGATTAGTTCCAAGCTTCATGGCTTGATCGATTCCCTCAGGGGTTCCGATGCCTTCATAGAGAGCGTAGGCCGCTTCGTTGATCATTGGCATAAGGATTCGGTTCACGATAAAACCGGGCATATCTTTGGCTTCAACAAAAACTTTATCGAGTTGCTCGGTGAAGTTTTTAACTTGAGCAAAGGTATCATCAGAAGTTTGAAGCCCGCGGATACCTTCAACAAGCTTCAT
>CAZDFM010000189.1:0-5678 GCA_964504465.1 uncultured Pseudobdellovibrionaceae bacterium
CCTTGGTGATGGGCAAAATTCTCTGGCACATCACTTGCTCAGTCTAAAGCTGAGGAAGAATCCTGGATCCAGGACGGATCAGGGTGTCCTCACAGTACAAGTGTTTTTGACGTTTGCACTGTTGAACCGAGGACAGACCTAAGGATGGGGTACATAAGGTGAGTGATAAAGGAATTTTCACAGCCCTCAGTGGAGCGGTTGCGCAAAGTCAGCGACTCGATACGATCGCGAACAATATTGCCAACTCGAACACCACTTCATTTAAAAAAGACCAACAGGTCTTTAAAGAGTTCCTCACTGCGAATGAACGTCCACCAGATGTCATTCAAGCTCCCAGAATTCCTGCATCTATTGAAAGCTTTTACGATATGCAAGGTGGCGACGCTGGCTATGTAGATTCGGCCGGAACATTCACCAACCATGAACAAGGTGCTGTTAAAGCAACGGGTTCGCCACTTGATTTCGCAATTAAAGGCGACGGGTTCTTTGAGGTTTTGACGCCTCAAGGTCCTCAACTCACTCGAAACGGAATATTTAGAATTAACTCGCAAGGACAGCTTGTTTCAAAAGAAGGCTTTCCGGTTCTTAAAGAAGGTGTCGGACAACCTGCGGGTGGCCGTACTATTAATTTACAAAGTTCAAATTTGACGGTGTCTCAGTCAGGAGACCTTTACGAAGGTGGCCAGGCAGTTGGACGTCTTTCTGTTGTGACTGTTGGAGATAAAGATGGGCTGCAAAAAATTGGAAATTCGCTTTACGCCTTGAAGCCTAATTTTAATCAGCAGCTTGCTCCAGCGACGGATGCTGAAGTTCATCAAGGTTTTTTAGAAGGCAGTAACGTCAATATCGTAGAAGAAATGACAGAAATGATTTCGGCCACTCGCGCTTTTGAGAGCACTCAAAAAGCGATTCAGGCCTTCGATCAGATGAATTCGAAATTAGTTAACGAAGTTCCACGCACTAATTAAGGAGTGTTGAGCAATGATTAAGTCATTAACCACCGCCGCGACGGGCATGAAGGCACAACAGACCAATATGGATGTTATTGCCAACAATATCGCGAACACTTCGACCACTGGTTTTAAAAAGAGTCGCGCTGAATTTGAAGACTTAATGTATCAAACCGTTAAAGAGCCAGGTGCTGCAACCGGTATGAATTCGATTTCTCCAACGGGAGTACAAGTCGGTTTAGGGGTTAAGACCAGTGCCGTGTTTAAAGAATTTGATCAAGGCGCTGCGAAAGTTACTAATAATCCGTTTGATTTAGAAGTCGAAGGTTCGGGTTTCTTTCCGGTCCAACTTCCTAACGGTCAAATTGCATACACTCGTGACGGATCATTTAAAAAAGGTCCCGATGGAAGACTTCAAGATAAAAACGGAAACGTACTTCAGCCTGAAATTGCCATTCCACCTAACGCAAGCGGCGTCGAAGTATCATCCGACGGTCAAGTGAGTATTGTAACTAACGAGGCTCCGAATCAGCCTCAAATGATCGGCCAAGTTAACCTTGTGAACTTTGTAAACCCAGCTGGACTTAGCAATGTGGGTAAAAACTTATTTCTGCCAAGTAACGCCAGCGGCCTTCCGCAACAAGGTGTTCCCGGTACTAACGGCCTTGGAACTATTGCTCAAGGGCAACTTGAAACCAGTAACGTCAATATCGTCGATGAAATGGTGAATATGATTACGGCGCAAAGATCTTACGAAACAAATTCGAAGGTGATTCAAGCCTCCGATCAAATGCTCCAACAGATTAATAACTTGAGGTAGTTTTTGAGTAAGATTGTCTTAATTCTTTTTGTTATGTTTTTTACAGGTGCTGCGAAGGCTCTGGAAGTTGCGTCTGAAGCACTTGGAAAAATTCATTTTCGTTCGGAGCTTAAAGTAAGTGAGCCTAAAATCCTCACGCTTGGAGATGTCGCGACATTCGAAAATATTGACGAAGAGTTAAGCACAAAAATACGCAGCGTCCAACTTGGACGAGCCCCACAATTGGGTGAGCAGTACTCGTTTACGAGTGTATTTATCTCAAGTTTACTCCGTAAAGCAATGGTAGGAGTGCCAAGCGACTTAAAAGAGAAGTGGTCGATTCGTATTCCATCAAAGCTAACGGTTAGCAATCAAGGCTACCGTATTAGTTCACAAGTAATTGAAGAACGTCTCAATAAACATTGGCAAAATTTATGTGCGAATTGCCGCTTTGTAATGATGAACTTGATTACCCCGCAAATCCCCGAGCGCTTACAGAACTTTACTTGGGAAATGCGCTTAACTGACGTGCTTCCCCGCGGACAATTTGCGACCGCCATCGATATTAAAGACGAAAACGGTCAGTCGCATATGTTTTGGGTTAAGGGACAAGTGCAAATTCAACAGAATGTCCCAGTGACAACACGAGCGATTAATTTTGGTGAGAGACTTGCGGCATCTGACTTTGCGATGCAGTGGAAAGATGTGACTTTTGCCTATGACAGTGCCCCAACCGCCGAAAACATGCTTGGAAGAAAAGTCGCCCGGTCACTTAGAAATGCGGAGCCAATTTTTAACGGTGTACTTGAGAAAGAAAAAGCACTAAAGCGCGGCGACGTCGTGCGAGTGGTCTTAGCTGACGACAACTGGGCGATCAGCATGACGGGTGTTGCTGAACAAGATGGTTTTATTGGAGACACCGTAAAGGTGAGAAACGACAAAACCAAAAAACAGATCTCTGGGATCGTGAATGCCGACGGCGAGGTTGTGGTTCGATGATAACTAAGAATGCGTTTCTACATTTGAGTGTTTTATTAGTCCTTTGCTTGTCCCAAGTAGGTTGCGCAAGTTTTGGGCGTAAGTTTAAAGCCTTTTTAAATGGTACTGAAGTCAGTGAACCCAAAGTAGCTTCGCAAGATTTGGGGCCTACATATTCAGATAATCCTAATTTCTTAAACTCACCACGCCGTCAGTACAAGCGTGTAACAAAACAAAGTTTTGAAGAGCAAGCTCAGCTCGGTGAAAAATCAGGTTCGCTTTGGACCATGGAAGGCCAAGGGGCCTATTTGTTCTCGCAAAATATCGTAAGAATGATTGGTGATCCAATCGGAATCAAAATCGACGGGGAACCTAAAGAACAATTGGGAACTAAAGTAGGCGTGATCCGAAATCTTTTAGCAAAACTTGAAGAACGTCAAAAAGCACGACTAAGAAAACCTGCGAGCGAAGACGGCGAAGAAGAACCTAAAGAAGGCGACGTCGCAGCAAAAGAAAAAGGACAAATCACAAACGGCAATACTCCGCCGAAGACTGCAGAAGCTGCACCGGAGCTTCCGTCTGATTTTAACGTGAAAACTGTTCCGACTCGAATTGTAGAGCGAATGATAGACGGTAACTACCGAGTAAAAGGATCGCAGCCTCTTATGATCGGACCGCGTGAGTACAAAGTAATTGTGACCGGTATTGTAAGAGCAGAAGACTTTAATGAAGAAGGCTTAAGTGCCACTCAATTGCTTGATCCGAAGTTTGATATCGTTTCGGTACGCCGAAAGGACTCTGATATATGAAAATGTTTTTAATGCTTCAAGCTTTGGTGATCTTACTTGCTTGTGCCATGAACGCAAATGCTTCAAGGCTCAAAGATATTGCCAACATTCGCGGTGTTAGAAGCAACCAATTAGTGGGTTACGGGATCGTTGTAGGTCTAAAGGGAACTGTCGACAGCAAGCTTGAATACACAAACAAGAGTGTTGAGAGAATGCTGGATCGTTTGGGAATGAAAGTTCAGGCCAAAGAGGGTGCCTCAAAAAACGTGGCCGCGGTAATTTTAACTGCTGAGCTTCCGGCTTTTGCTAGATCAGGTAACCGACTTGATATTACGGTGAGTGCACTTGGAGATTCGTCTTCGCTAAAAGGCGGAACTTTAATTCAAACGCCTCTTCGCGCAGCAGACCAACAAATTTATGCAGTCGCCCAGGGTTCGGTGTTGATTGGGCACGCCCAAGGCGGAGTGCACGAAACAGTTGGGAGAATTCCCAATGGTGCGATGATTGAACGAGATATGGGACAAGAGTTCGCCAGCCGAAAAATGTTTCGCGTAACTTTACATAACCCTGATTTTACGACTGCGGCGCGAGTGGCAAAAACCATTAACCGTCAGCTTGCAGGCAAATATGCGTCGGCATTAGATGCGGTAACTATTGATTTAATTGTTCCGCAATCTTTTGAAGGTAAAGGTGTTGAGCTTTTAAGTGTCATTGAATCACTCGAAGTGAATCCCGACACGGTCGCAAAAGTTGTGATTAACGAAAAAACTGGAACTGTAGTTATTGGTAATGGCGTGAGAATTTCTCGAGTGGCGATTAGTCACGGTGATCTCACAGTAAAAGTTGGCGACGATAAAGGTAAAAAAGGTGACGGCGATTCTGTCATCCAAATTGATGAAACCACAAATGTGGGCGACATCGTAAAGGCGATGAACCGTATGGGAGTCACTCCCAAGGATCTCATCACTATCTTGCAAAGTATTAAAGCCGCCGGCGCTTTGCAGGGTGATTTAGAAATATTGTAGTTGGTTTTTAGATTTATTTTAAGTTGGTTTTTTAAAATAGCTTACACATGGATGTGTTTGCTGTTTGCAAGGGGGTTGGTGAGTTAGGGTCAGTGAACCAGGATGGTTCAAGAGCTGCTGTTATGGAAGAGTCGCTAAAAACGACGTTTCAGTTTCCCCGCAGGAAACAAGTAGCAAAAAAAAGATTCAGTGTCGGCCAAGGATTGGCAAGCACCGAGGAAAAGAAGCGCAGGATGCGCGCATGTTCTGACTCAACTTCCCCCGATTTTCGTCTTCGATCGCTTTACAGAAGGGCCGGATCCTTCGTTGCTCAGTTCGCCGCCCTTGTGCGGCGTCCAAGAGGACGCCTCCGTGGGGACTTCCTTCGCGCCTCGGCTGCGTCCCTTCTGTAAAGCGAATGAATTTTTTGTGCGTAGATATCTTAGGGAGGTGGAATAATGGATATTCGAAAAACTATTCCGCTTCCGCAGGCGCGGGATCCTCAGGAAGTTCGTCAGGAGCAGCTTGGTAAACTTAAGACGGCTGCGAAAATGTATGAGAAGCAGTTTTTGGGTGAGATGGTTAAGGCTATGCGCTCGACTGTTCAAAAAAGTGATTTGATTCCTGAAACTTTTGGCGAACGAATTTTTAAAGATAAAATTGATCAAGAATATGTTGATGGTTGGACTGAGGGTGGAGGTGTCGGTATGGCCGATATGATCTACACTCAGCTTAAAGAGAGATACTATCCCGAAAAATTAGCGAAGCTTGGACCGATATCTGGGCCGCTGCCTTTAAATCAAGGTCAGGGCGGAATCAAAATTAAGGGCAATATATCTGTTGATGGCCAAGAAACCAAAGGGCCAATTGAAATCGAACTTCGCCCAAAATCAGGTACCAGTTCTGATCCTGCGCTTAAGACAATTCCTGACCAAGGCCAAAATCTGTTAGCGCCATGGAAGGGCAAACTCGTACTTTCTCAAACAAATGATGACGGTACCAAATCGGTGATCCTAGACCATGGTGAAGGAATTCGATCTGAACTCAAACATACGGGCAGTTTAAAACCCTTAGAGCTCGGAACAAATATAGAGGCTGGCGAAGTTATTGGCGAGCTTAAGGGGGCAGAACCCTTGGTTAAATGGAATTTATGGTCCTA
>CAZDFM010000190.1:0-5673 GCA_964504465.1 uncultured Pseudobdellovibrionaceae bacterium
GGTGTGGACTTTAAACGCATCGACGGCGTGATGGAAAAGTTCGGCTGGCCCATGGGTCCTGCTTATTTACTTGATGTAGTCGGTATTGATACCGCCGTTCACGCAGCTAAAATTATGGCGGACGCTTACCCTGACCGCATGAAGTACTCAGGTAAGAATGCTTTTGATTTAATGTATGAAGCGGGCCGTTTAGGTCAGAAAAACGCAAAAGGTTTTTACGAGTACACGACCGATAAAAAAGGTAAACCCGTTAAAGCTTTAAACCCTGAGGTTTACGAGCTTGTTAAAAAAGCAGTTAAACAAACTAAAGAAGTAACGGATGAAGAAATTGTAGAGCGCATGATGCTTCCTTTAATCATTGAAGCCGCACGATGCTTAGAAGACAAAATCGTCACGAGCCCCATCGAAGTCGATATGGGTTTGGTACTGGGTTTAGGTTTTCCTCCGTTTAGAGCGGGCGCCTTAAAATACGCTGACTCTTTGGGGCTTTCTAAAATTTCAGCTCTTTCTAAAAAATACTCTGACCTCGGTAACGCCTATAAGACCACTCCTCAAATGGAGAAGATGGCAACCGAGAACAAAACTTACTATTAATTGGAGATTCAAATGGCTTCGACTCAACAAAATCAAAAAAATTCGCGTGATACAGTTATTGTCGATGCGATTCGTACCCCCATGGGAAAATCCAAAGAGGGAATGTTTCGCAACGTCCGCGCAGAAGAACTGAGTGCTCACCTTATGCGTTCGCTAGTAGAGCGTAACAAAAAACTTAACCCTGCCGAAATCGATGACATCGTTTGGGGCTGTGTTCAGCAAACTTTAGAGCAAGGCTACAACATTGCTCGTAATGCCCAAATGGTGACTGACATTCCAAAACATGTGCCCGCACAAACCGTAAACCGCCTTTGTGGTTCAAGCATGACCGCACTTCATATGGCAGCTCAAGGAATCGGAAGCGGCCAAGGGGAAGTTTTTATGGTTGGAGGAGTCGAACATATGGGGCACGTGCCGATGACTCACGGAATCGACTTCAACCCGGCCTTTTCGCTTCATCAAGCCAAAGCCGCGGGAGCTATGGGTTTAACTGCAGAGCTTCTTGCACAGATTCATAAAATTGACCGCGCCTCTCAAGATGAATTCGCCTTGAACTCTCACAAAAAAGCGGCAGTTGCGAAAAATTCTGGAAAGTTCAAAGAAGAGATCGTTCCGATTTTAGCTCACGACCCAGATGGTTTGCCGTATATGGCCGACGGTGATGAAGTCATCCGCGAAGATGCAAACGCAGCAGATCTTGCAAAACTTCGACCTGTGTTCAATCCAAACGGTGGGACGGTTACAGCCGGTAACTCTTCAGCTTTGTCTGACGGCGCATCTGCAATGCTTGTGATGTCTCGTGAAAAAGCCAACTCACTGGGGTTAAAAGTTATGGCAAAAGTTAAAGGCATGTCTTCGGTTGGCTGTGATCCATCGATTATGGGATTTGGCCCTGTGCCTGCGGTACAAAAACTTTTAAAACAAGCCGGCCTTAAAGTTGATGATATTGATTTGTTCGAACTCAACGAGGCCTTTGCTGCGCAATCTTTGCCAGTTTTAAAAGAATTAGGTCTACTTCCAGTCATGGACAAAAAAGTGAACCTTAATGGCGGAGCGATCGCTTTAGGACATCCACTTGGGTGCTCGGGTGCTCGTATTGTTACAACTCTTCTTCACCAAATGAAGCGTGACGGAAAAGCTTTGGGTGTTGCCACCATGTGTATTGGGATGGGCCAAGGGGTTGCGACTTTACTTGAGCTTGAAAACTAAGCTAGACAGTTGGCAGTAAAATGGATGAATCGGCGTTTGAAGGGACTCTTGTTTTAGAAAAGCTTGCTGAAATCAATAAGCTTGAGGATTTCTTCGACGCCGTAGATTCGGATGATTTTTCAAAAGCTCAAAGCCTGATGAAGAAAGCTCAGGTCGACTCTGACACCATCGCGGTCGTTCTTAAGAAAATGAAAGAGTCAGATCATTCGCATTAAGAAAAACAGCCATTAAACAAACAGCTATTAAGCAAATAGAGACTGTTTTTTTCGAACGATCACAGTGGGTGAGAGTCGGATTTGAGTCTCATTTTGTTCTCGAACTAAACGCATATTAGGGCGAGCCTTTTTTTCGATTTTTCTAATCTCGGTGCGAAGTTTTTCGTCTAATTCGTGAAATTTAGCGGCATGCATCTTTCTACCTCGTGTTAATAGTTACTGCTTAGTAATGACTTAAGTTGATGTAGCTAAGATACATGAGGGGCCTCAAGAAGTCGGCCAGGAGCGGTGTAGAAGCTGTGTAGTTTTTTAAGCAAGCGTCGCACAACTGCGATATGCCTTAAAAACCCGCGCTTTAAGTACCTGCGACTACAAATGCTTCGGCGTGACCAGCCCGAAGTCCGTCTGTACGTGAGGCAAAGTAGCGTTGATAGAGGTCACGTCCCGCAACATAGTGCGCGGTTTTAAAACCAGCTTCTTCTGCGAGTTGTAACATTTCAGGAGGAGAAAACAGACTTAAAAAAGGTGTACCCGCTTCTTGAGCTTTCTTCATTACGAGCTCAAGCGTAGCTTTTTCTTGGGCTTCAAGAAGTCCTAGCGCCAACATAAAGGTCATCGCAAAGGTCGAACCTTTTGCAAGTTTTGCGGTTTGTTTGAGAGTTGCAAAGTTGGCCTCATGGCTTAAATACATCGACACTCCGGTTGAAACCACAACCGCTGGTTTTTCAGAATCAAATCCGTTTTGAACTAGCTGCTCCCACCAAGACTCACCGGCTTCAAAGTCGACTGGTACAAAACGAAGCCACTTAGGTAGTGGCGCTTTCATTTCTTTAAGCCGCTTTTGCTTCCAGGCTTGAGGCCCTGGTTGATCGACTTCAAAAACTTTTAAAGGTTTTTTATCTTTCGCATGTCGTTGGGCAAAGGTGTCGAGACCCGCACCTAAAATTACATATTGCTCTACACCTTTTTGAGATTCTTCTTCGACTAGGTCTTCTATAAATCGGGCGCGTCCAACAATTGAGGCACGCATCGCTTTTGAAAAATCAGGATTCATGTCGGGACGGTTTTGCCAACTGGGTTCATTTACGATTTTTTCGGCCCACTCGTCTTTAAAGACGTGAGGAGCGGGATCAATTAACACATGAAGCGCGCGCCATAAGGCGACTCGAACCGCGGTGTGCTCAGGCTGTATGGCTTCTTTAGCTGGCGCCAATCAAATTACTTGGGTTTCAGTTCGAGTTTTAAATTTTCAGTGCCGACAGCGACTGGTTTAGCACTTGCACTTTCAGGTCCCGATTTATCCATGGCATCACCAGTTGGAGAGTAGCGAGCCACAATAAGAAAAGGTCCATCAAAAGGAGTGCCGGGTGCCATTGCATGTTTGCCACTGATTGAAAATTTATAAGGAAGTTTTGGTTCGGCAACTCTGACAACAGCGGCGGGCATCGGAGTGTCTGGTTTTTTTGCGATGATAAATAAAACCCCACCCGGTTTTAAGCTTGCACCCTTTGCGAGTGTGACTTCTCCAGAAATTTCTGAAGGTGCGGCGTTCACTTGTGCGGCGACGAATAAAGCGAATAATGTTTGTATAATCATGACTAAAGCTTAGCTCTAAACTATTGCACTGGCAAATCGCCTGTATTTGATAACAGCCCTTGTTAATTTCTTCATAATCTTTAGTCATTGCCTTTAAGTAATGCGCACTGCTTTTAAGTACTCTGTTGATGGACCCACAACTAGGAGAATTATATGAATAAGGATCAAGTAAAAGGTAAAGCGACAGAGATCAAGGGCAATATCAAAGAAGCCTTTGGAAAATCTACCGACAATCCTTCAAAAACTGTTGAGGGTAAAGTCGACCAAGCTGCTGGTAAAGTTCAAAAAACTTACGGCGACGTAAAAGAGTAGAACTCTGATCGACTACAATTGAATAAAGCATTAAACGGCAGGCGAAAGCTTGCCGTTTCGTTTTGGGACAAGCTCACAAACGTGAGCCGGGTAACTTACCCCGACCAAGGTATTAAACGATACGGCAAATCTTAAGATTCAATGTGCTTGCGTATCATGATGAGGTTGCTCGATACCGATAAGTAGATAGATACGGTTTCGAAGGACGTTGTTTGAATCGATCATGGCTTGTCTGTTTACTACTTGCGATCTCAGTCTCTCAATTGGGATGCGGCATGCTCATGCAAGATGTCGACAGCGAACCCTCGCTTGCAGTGGTTGATGATTCTAACTTCGTTTGGGATCTATCTGATCCAACTGCCTACACCTACAATTCAGAGTTTATCGAAATTTCGGGCGGAGTCGCTCAACTTAAAACCGTCGACACCGAGTTTCTAACAAAGGCACAGTTTGATAAAGGCGATTACGATGGAGTGGTTTACTCGAGCGGAGCCTTAAGGTTAGATCCCGCAACTTCTTCGCAAAACGAAATCACCACGCTTGTTCCCAATCGCGCAAATGATTTAATTGCGTATTTTAAGATGGATAACAATTGGCAAGATTCATCGGCGACCGCTGCGCACGGCGCTCCGACTGGCGCGACTTTTAGTACAGCCTCACGAATCGGTACCCATTCAGGAACTTTTGATGGAGTTGGCGACATTGTTTCGTTTAACAGTGTGGTGGCTCCGGTAGTAAGTTTATCACTTTGGTTTTTAGCAAAAGAAAATATCGTAACCACTCCTTACGTTGTCGATATGCCCGGTTATCAACTCGTCTTAAAGTTTGATCCTTTTCATCTCGAGAATGATTTCCGCATCGAATTTAATGCCGCACGCGCAACTACACGGGGAGTTTGGCTGACTCCGAACCAAACTGTATATCAAAACAAATGGAACCACGTCGTAGTCACCTACGACAGTTCGAATGTCACAAATCAACCCGTGATTTATTTTAACGGCGAAAGTGTAGCGATCACCGAATGGACTCCTCCAGTCGGCGCACAGATTTCGAATGCCGGCACAGGATATTTTGGAGCGCATCAGGCAGGTGCAAATGACTTTAAAGGGTTGCTCGATGAGTTTGCAATTTTTAATAAGATTCTTACAGCTCAAGAAGCCCTTGCCATTTATTTTGGTCAGCGCGCCAAATACACCGGCATTTACCAGTCTCCGGTTTTAGACATGGGTGCAGCCGCTCCTTGGACGGGCTTCAGTACAAAAACAAGTTTGCCCTTTTTAAAAGATCTTATGACGCCGCCTACGGCCGAATCCAACAGCGATTATACTGGTTTGAGTTCAAACCTTTCACAAGATCTTACGGCACTTTGGCATTTTAACGAACAAGCTGCAGGAGGCGGACCCATGGGAACTGATGCCGCTGACAGCACTGCAAATGCCAACCATTTTTCGGTTGCGTCGGGCACTGATTTCGGATTTACCCCGGGAGTCATAGGTAATGGTCTTACATTAGTAAATGCACCACTTGTTGCGGCGGACAGTCCTTCACTTTCTCCAACCGCCAATATGAGCGTACAAGCCTGGGTTCGAAAAAGTGATGCAGTTAATTTCCCTACGATCATTAGTAAAAACGCAGATCTCAACTCGTTAGTTTACGTGCTCAATTTTAATAATCCAGGTACGGATATTCGCTTCTTGGCCGGAGACGGAACAAATAACGGTTACGATTATGCGAGCTTCGTTTATCC
>CAZDFM010000191.1:0-5672 GCA_964504465.1 uncultured Pseudobdellovibrionaceae bacterium
GGATAAAAACGCTCAAAACATGCTCTCGATTTCCATCAATACCTAAATCTTTATTGAAGCTCGTGTTTTCGGCTGAGTACCAAGGCGTCGTCCACCCAAGACGTTTTTTATGCCGCTGGATACTCTTTAAAGGTGCATCTGAAGTAAAAACAAAAGAAGTGTCGCGTGCGTGGACGTGTGACAAATGCGGAATATGGTCAGCTACAAACGAGCAACCGCTGCAAAATGAATCGTCTTTGGGATGATACATAAAATGATAAACAACTAGTTGTGTTCGTCCCTCAAACAAATCAAGCAGAGACTTCTCCCCTTCCGGACCTTTAAAAATGTAATTGTTTTTTAGCTCCATCATGGGAAGACGGCGCCTGAGAGCACTGACTTTATCTCTTTCTCGAGTGTTCTTTTTCTCTTTTACTCGAAGTTTTTCAACAGCGATTCGAAAGGATTTTTCAGATACGACTTTGGGAAGAGATTTTTTGGCCACAGGCCCTCCGTTCATTTCGGTTAAACTCAAAATTTGGAATCCGTGTTGCACACCCATATCGTATGGCATTCGTATCTAGTTTTAAACCTACAATGGCGTTTGTCAAAGGGCTCATTTTTGTCCTTTTGTCATTTTCAGTCACTGCTCAGGCTTCGACGACAGCTTCGGCCTGCAAGGTCCTCTTAAGCGAAATCGAGTATGACGTCGATGTAGCTGATGGCGAAGACATGGGACAAGTGAATGCCTATATCGGTGACAGCCCTGAGACCGTCGGTTTTATCGAATACAACTACAACTCGAAAGACAAAAGTGTATATATCAGCATCATGATGGTCGAACCCGAAGCCAAAAAAACTGGAATCGGAAGCGGCCTTTTTACACAAGTCGTCTCTCAGCATCCCGAAGCAGCCTTGGTTGATGCAACGCTTGCAATGGACAACTTCGCAGCTTTTAGAGAAGCATTAAAGAACAATAAAACAGTTGAAGAAGCGCTTCAACAAACCCCCTTTTATAAGATGGCATCACGCAACGGCTTTACCAAAATCATCATGCGTGACACCGACAATCCAAAAAACTACGACAAAAGAAAAGACATCGAAGTCACTTTTGCCCGACCTGAAAAGCTTCGTCACTGATCCGCTCTTCACCTCTATAACTTGCACGGGCGACTTGGCGATAAAAGCGCCCGCTTTTTCAGTATTCTAATGAGATAAATAGCACTGTGAGGTCTAATGTAAGTCTCTTGGTCAATTTCACGGACCATCAGATCACTCCAAAGAAAGTAGCCTCATTGAAAGCATTTAAAATATCTAAGTCTACGGCAAAAACATGAGTAACGAAGACCGTTGTACAAACATGAACCATGGCCGTTCTAACGCCCCTGTACGCTTTTGTCCCACATGTGGAGAAACTGTAAATAAACAAGCTGCTTCTCAACGCTGCGACGACAGCAAACACGACGCTCGCCGAAAAGATCGCAATACTTTTTGTTGCGACTGCGGAAAAAAGCTTCGCTAATTAGCCGACCTCTAAATCGTCTTTCAGTCTCGTAAGTAGGGCCGCAGCCGGTTGCGCATAAGTACTGAGCCATCGTTCATAAATCCGTTGGATCGGCTCTACGTTTAAATAATTCCAGCGAAACTTTCCTTCGCGCTTAGCGATTACTAGTCCTGCATCTGTTAAAATCCCTAAATGGAGCATCACAGTGCATCGGTCCAGCGCACGAAATTTCATGGCAATCTCACCCGTTGTACGAGGCTTTTCTTTAAGCAAATCCAGTATCTGGCGCCGAGTCTCATTTGCGAGTGCATCCCACACCAAATTTTCGCTAGCTTTTCTCATGTTATGATTATATAACATATAGAAATACCGTGCAAGTGGAAAGGAACGATCTATGGAACCCAAGTTTTCCGTGCAAACTCGAATTAATAAACCAATCGCCGAGGTTTTTGATGCCGTGATTAATCCGCAAAAAATCACAGGCTATTTTTGCGACAAATCAGATGCCCCTCTTGTCGAAGGACAGACGGTTCACTGGACATGGAGCAACTACGGAGTAACTCATAAAGTTCAGGTAAAACAGATTGTCCCCAACTCTAAAATTGTCATCGAATGGCCATCTAGCATTGGCGGGACTACAGTAGCTGAAATGACGTTTAGCTCCCTTGATGATGGTCGCACCATGGTGCAAGTTTCAGAATCAGGATGGCCCACGACCGAAGCCGGATTAAAAGCGAGTTACAAAAATTGCGAAGGCTGGCAACATATGATCAGCTGTATGAAGGCGTATCTTCAACACGGAATTGATTTACGTAAATAAACGAGGGAGTGCCCAAATGAAACACACTGGTAGCTGCCACTGCGGTAAAGTAAAATTCGAAGTTGAAATGAAATTAGAAAACGCCATCTCGTGTAACTGTTCGATTTGTATGAAGCGCGGGAGCTTACTTTCTTTTGCACCCGAATCGAATTTTAAGCTTTTATCAGGCGAAGGCGACCTACAAGATTACCTCTTCAACCAGAAACATATCCACCATTTATTTTGCAAAACCTGTGGGATTTTACCTTTTGGAAAAGCCATCGCGCCAGACGGAGTCAAAACTGTCGCCGTGAATATTCGAACTCTCGACGGAATAGACTTAAAAAAAGTAAACATCCAAGAATACGATGGACGTAGCAAATAGGCGCCTATCAACTGGTCCCGGGACCAGTAAATGTCGACACTGCGTTAAGACCCCAATTATTTGATTCTACCTCGAACTAAAATTTTGTGGACGCGCCCACAATTGGAACGTATCAACATGCATGCGGATTTTTTATGCTCCTCTACTTTTTTGCCTTATTGGGTGTTCGACTTTTGTTAAACCAGCGAGCCCATTGATCTGTCCGAGTGAAACTGAAAGCATCCGGATAGCCGAATTTTATTCCTTCTCTCGCGACTTTGGCGAAGACGTTTGGCCGGCCTGGAATAGCGCAAGTCTTGCGATGCTCTATATTGCTGATCAATATGAATTTCTAATTGGACATGCAAACCCGCCAACGGATTTTTCACATAGCTGTGACCTCAAGGGAGTAGGAAAAGTTTGGGGTCGGGCGAGACAGTTCGACAAGGGCCTTCTGGCTTCTTTTCCGGTTTTCGACCAAGTCCCTCTTATCGTCATCGGAAGTTCTGAAAATACCAGAAAGCCATCAACCGACTGGCTTCAGATCGTCGTACACGAACATTTTCACCAGATGCAATATTCAATTCCTGGTTACTATCCAGCGACCTTAAAACTGCGACCGGCAAACTCTACAGATGGTAGCTGGATGCTTAATTTTGATTTTCCTTATTCGAACCCGGAAGTGGTAAGCGACTTCAAAACGCTTGGCAAGTTGCTCCTAAAGGCAACGCGGACCAAAGATAAAAAAGATATCCTTGCTTATTTAAAATTCAAGAAAACAATGAGGAATCGCCTGGGAGAAGAAAATTATAAATATTTTGAGTTTCAAGCCTGGCAAGAAGGTGTTGCACGCCATGCGCAGATACGGGCGCTCAAGGTTATGGTTCGAAATAAGTTTAGCCAAGAATTCCAGGCCCTCCCCGATTACGAGGCCCCCGACAATATATTATCTAGGGAAGAATCGCTCATTTCCGAAACCTTAGCGAATCTCGATCTCGCAGAAAAAAAACGAGCTGCGTTTTACGCTGTTGGCGCTGCTGAAGCTGAACTGCTCCATTTTTTGAATCCTTCTTGGCAATCCCGCTATTTTGAGCATTTACTTACTCTTGAGCCCTTGTTTAAGATTTACCTATAAAGAACAAACTTGGATTTATTTAGTGCTACTCTTTTTGAACGCAGTAATCTCACCATCGGGTTCAAGAACTGCGATGCGGACGTCGTCTATTTCTTCGATTCCTTCTTTTCTGAGCCCGACTTTGAGTTGCATCAGGGATAAGCGGTGGCGCTTTAAGATTTTCATCTGAACTTCACCGTTTTGAACTATGACTTCGGGATGTCCTTTTAAAAACTTCTCAAATCCTTTTGAACGAAACGCTATCGAATTAAAAATATAATTTACTCCAAGTAGCGTTCCCACTCCTATCAAGCCACCTAAGATTGACTTGTCCGAACCAGCTAAGGATGAGTGTGCACTGGCGCTCATTAATAGCAAGAGAATGAGGTCCGCCGGCGACATCTCTCCGACGTCTCTTTTGCCTGAGATCCTTATGATTATGAGTACGAATAAAAAGACAATAATTGCGCGAACGATGATTTCCCATACGGGAATTTCCGGTAACCAAATATCCATGAAACCTCCATAAATATTTTAAATGGGTTCGTCACAAATATTCAATCATCGGAGGCTTTTATGTGTTTTTCGTAAACAACTCAAACGGCAGGACACCGCTGACACCTTTAACCTTCAGAATATGGTCGAAGTTATAAATGGTGTCAGTGTGCTGCCGGTTTTCTTTTAAAGGATACTTTTAGAATTCAATCTATGTTGAGATCTGCCCAAGGGTCTCACCGACTTGTTTTGGACGATCTTTAGACATCGCTAAATCGCCGAGGGCGACAATGCCCACTAATCTTTTTTCGCGATTTAAAACTGGGAGCCTTCGAATTTGGTTACCTGCCATATTTTGATTTACTTCTTCGATGTCGTCATCTTCAAAGCAATATAAAATATCGTTCGACATGACTTCGCGCACTTGTGTGCTGTTTGGGTCTTTTCCGTCGGCAACCGCACGAATTGTGATGTCACGATCGGTGATCATTCCAACCAAGCGGTCATTTTCTCGAACAGGAAGTCCACCAAAGTCCCCGTCTTTCATCTTTTGCGCAGCCTCTCTCAAGCTCATCTCTGGGTTTGCAAGTTCCACATCATCGGTCATACATTCTTTTGCGAGCATAGTTTCTCCTTTGTTGTCGGTCGTGAGTTACTCTCGGCCAAAGTAAACGCCCATGTAAAAGACAGGTCACGTGAATGACAGCTCCATAGAGAAATCTTCAAATAGTGTTCTATCCCGACACATTTAAAATGTTTTTACTCGACGCAGTTTGAGGTAAGGTGAAGATATGAATCTTCGTGAAGCAAAAAAGATCCTGCCGAAAAAAGAATTTCAAGCCTTCGAAAATGTAGTGAAACTACACATTCAACGAACTCCCGTACCCAGACTCAAGCAACTCTACAAACTCGCTAAACGCCACCGAGATAAATATCGATCCTTTTCAAAAAAACAGGGTCAAGACAATCCTGGTCGCGGCACCTACGAGATCGACACAAGCCTTCAAGATCGCCGCGTGCAGCTTTTAGAAGAAATCATGGATGCGATCGAAGACGCCCTGTCGGAGAGAGCTACACCATAGCTCTGAAGTGATGTAAGGTCGTTTTTTACAAGGCCACATCCTTCGACGCGCTGTTCGCGGCACTTTATCAATCTCTATTTAGGTGAAATAGTTGCAAACGACTCGTCAGAGTTTAGTTCTGAATTTTTTCGGGCTAAATGAAGGAATGAAGTTCATTTTATTACTATCAGCTCTGTTGGTTTTCAGTTCTCCCGTTTTTGCGGGTAGAAATCCGGTGGGTCGAAACCTTGAAAATTTTCGATCCGAGTGTCACAAGCTGCTTGCCCAGAGCTATTCGACCTCGCCAGTATTGCTCCGCCGATTTTTACCTGACCCACCCAATTCAAAAATTCAAC
>CAZDFM010000192.1:0-5669 GCA_964504465.1 uncultured Pseudobdellovibrionaceae bacterium
GGACCGCGTAAATTTCTCGATTGATGGTCTAGAGGATACGAATGCAATTTATCGGCAGAAAACTTCGTGGAAGAAAATTATGCAGTCCGCCTCTTCGTTTATTGAAGCTGGAGGATCGGCCTATTGGGACTTTATTGTCTTTGGCCACAACGAACATCAGGTCGAAGAAGCCCGTTTGCTGTCGCAAAAAATGAAGTTTAAAGGTTTTGAAGTTCGAAAAACGAACCGTTTTAAAGCTCAAGACAGCTTCACCTACCGTGCGGTCGATGGAAGTCTTCAAAAACTGAGTATCCCTAAAGAGAAAAAGTTTTTGTACGAGTATCATCACGCTTATATGAAGACGACTCCTGAAAGGCCCGACATAAACTGCTCATTTAAAGAGGACGCAAAATTGTTTTTGTCTTACACGGGTAAGATTTGGCCCTGCAGTTATATCTCTGAATACTTTCCAGCCTCTGAGTCAGTTTCAGATGTAATCGAACGTTATGGTTCTGACTTTAATGATCTCAGAAAGCATTCAATCGAAGAGATTCTAAATTCGCCCTACTTTAAGGCGGGGCTTGAAGACAGTTGGAATACAGGCACTTGTATTGCTAAAGAGTGTTGGAAGAAGTGCAGCCGTGGTCACTACAATATTACGTCAGTTACAGAGACTGTTTAGATATACGAGACCATTGTATCGACTTGTCGTTTTAAAACCGGCTCATCGCCGTAGCTTTTTTGTATTTCTTTAACAAATTCGTCTTTGTCCTTCTTTCGAGTGAAAAGCTCCTCGTGCAAACGAATATATTTTGCGAGCCTTTCCTCGAGTCTGCTCCCTTTGATGGTGGCCTTGACTTTTTCAAGAGCGGCTAAAGCATCATTGGGTTTTTTAGCGATGTAGTGGCTTTGAGCGGCCGTGAGGTAAACGGTGTGTTTCAATACGCCGTGATCAGGCGAGTTTTTCTCGGTCGCCTCAAGAGCTTTTATCGCGTAGGCATGGGCCTTATCGGCATCATTGGCTTGCCGATAGTGCTGCGATAGATTGCGGAGTGCAAAAGCGTAATGGCTAATGTTGTCGGGATCGGCCTTAAGGGCTTTTTCTAATTCAGTAATGCAAGGCTCAACATCGAGACCTTCTTCACTAAAGATCGAGTAGAGCTCAATGGCTTTGTCACAAGTTCCCATGAGGAACTTTCCTTTGGGACTGTATTCATTATCTTTTATAAGCTCAAAGCTCGCTTTAGCGGCCTTCGTATCAAGAAGCGATCTTTCTATCTCAAATTTTGTGAGGTGCAGGTAATACTTGGCTTCGTCTTTGCCGTCCTTTGAAATTTGGGACTCTAGCCGCTTGATTTTTTTATACAGTTTTATCATCGCAGCACTTTCGTAGGTCCCGCTCATCGATCGCGCAGTTGCATGATAACAAAGGGCCTTCACCTCGTAGGAGTCGGCGGTACTTGTGACCTTTTCGCTCATAACGTTTGGTTGCTCGCAATTAAGAAAGCTTAAACCTTTTTCAGATTGGCCGATTGAACGATAGTAATGCCACAAACGAATTTTTGCTTTCGCTCGGTCTTTACCCGGCTTTGAGGCAGCAATCTGAAGTTCGCGAATTCGAATCGCATTTTCGGTTTGTTTATTGGCATGTGCCTTGCCAAAAATACTTTCAAGCTCCTGCTTCATTTCATTTGAATGATCTTTCAGTCTTTGTTTTAAGCTCTTACTGGTAAACTCGGCATAAGCTTTTACTTTTTCAATGTCTTCAGCTTCGAACTCTGTTTTTTCTTCAACCGCCTTTTTTAAAGGTGCCAGCTGTCTTTTTACCATTTCGTTTGATAAATCAAGCCGAGAATCCTCAGTTTGATCTATAAGGCCTAGGGCGTTTTGGTATTGAATCTTTCCTTTTCTCAATCCATCCGCTACGGCTTCAATATGTTGAGTCGCCAATTCGTCTTCGTTAAAGTAAAGAGCTGATCTCAAAAAAGTACTAAAATATTTTGGGAGCTTTGGATCATAGTCTTTTGCTGCGAATAAGGCGACCTCAGCAAGGGCCAATCGGTAAGGTAGATCAGAGAAGGTAGAAAGCGCTTTTTTTCCAAAGGATTTAATCTCGGCTAAGCATTCAGCTAGAACTTTTTCGTTTTCGCCTTTGCCAAGATCTGCATAGAGTTGGCTGATCTTTCTTCCTTGCCGACTTGCGAGGTCCATTTTTTTTACGGCCCCAGCCGTGAGAGAGAATAAAATCAAGATGGTCGAAACTGAAATCAGCGTTAACTTCATGCACGTTCCTCAAACATAAACGAATTTAAAGGGAATAAACTTTGAAAATCTTTTCCGGTCTTTTGGTCATACGAAGAAAGCCAACTTTTGCATTCTTCGACTGCGGTCATGTCCGGCGTAAGTGAAGTCATCGAAGAGATGAGATCTATGACGTGAGTCTTGTACTTTTCGTAGCCGTAAAAATTCTGCGCAGAGATGATTGCAATCGCTTTTTTGAGTCTTTCACCATAACTTTGCATCATAAATTTTTCGGGCTTTCCGACATAATTATAATGGGGTTCAACCCACTGCAAATCATGATCGAAGAGATACTTCATAATAGTATCAAGCGACGTTAAATTTAATATATTCAAAGCGATGTTGCACTTTACTCGCCCACGCCCCGGATACCGAACGAGAACATCACGAAGTGCTAAAAGGTTTTTATGAAAGATAGACCATTTTAGGCCTGTCCTTAAATATTCGCCTTGCTCTGCCACTCCATCGACCGAAATCCGCAGGTAAAGCTTATGGCCGGCACCAAGAACCTCTTCAAGCTGATCTAAGAATTTCTGCCGTCGGTCTTTCGTAAAAAATAAATTCGTACTAAAACTTAATTCTTTCTTTTCGAATTCAGCCGGCGCGTCGACCAATATCCTTACGAGCTCTGAAAACTCGGGATGCAAAACTGGCTCACCACCAAAGATTTGAATCGTCTTAATTTTTTGATAGTGAGTCTGAAGATAACCAAGCAGTTCTCGCCCGATTTCTTCTCCGTGCATAAGTCCGTATTCGCTCAGTTCAATTGGGTTTTCTTTTTCCCAGAGGGAAGAGCATTTGTTTGTGCAGAACACACACTTCAAATTACAGAGATTGCTAAATTTAATTTCGAATATTTTGGGGACTGCGAGATAATCAGTCGCATAATTTGCCGGACGAACGTCTTGCGCGAGAACCTGTCTATAACTCTTAACTCCGCGTTCTTCGTCTTTCCAGCATCGATCGCAAAGTTTGTCTTTAACACCTTCACGAAGATTTTTTCTGAGCTCAATTAAGCGATCGTGATTAAAGAACTTGGTGTCGTTTAGAGGTTGATAATCAATACGTGGACAAGGTCTCCACCAACCAAAGCCAGAATCGGCGCTGTACATTTCCCAAGGGAAAGTGCAAAAAGTTGAAGTATTCGCGTTTACCATCTCTTAACATTAGCATATGCTAGTTTGATGTCACGGCGCAAAAGTAAACGCGATTTACTAGTTTCCTCTCTCACCACTTTCTTTTTAGAATGAGATTATGAAAAACCCACGACAGCATTCTTTGGCCGTCATCCTACCTGCCTTTAACGAAGCGCTCTGTATTGAAGCTGAGCTGCAAAAATGGCTTTTAATTATCGACTCTATTGGCCATGAAAGCTTTGTCCTCGTAGTTGATGACGGAAGCGAAGACGGGACCGGCCAAATCTGCAAAAACTTGTCTGCACAAAAGCCTCGACTTAAGTATTTCTATCAAAAAAATGGCGGCCATGGTCTTGCGCTTGTCACGGGATATCAAAAAGCTTGCGAAGAGCCGGTTGATTTTGTTTTTCAAGTTGATTCCGACGGACAAACTCGCGCCGAAGATTTTTGGGCCCTTTGGGAGCATCGAAATGAACACGACCTCGTTATTGGACTGCGACAACCACGTTTAGATGGCTGGAGGCGAGGTCTCTTGTCGCGTTTGCTAAAACTATCCATTCAACAGATCGCAAGCGTCAATTTGCCTGATGCGAATACGCCTTTTCGTCTCTACAAAAAGGAGCCGCTCAAAACATGGCTTCGTCGCTTACCCAAAAACTCCTACATCACGAATGTGCTGCTCACGATTATTGCGCAAAAAGAGGGGACCGCAATTAAGTGGGTGAGGATTCCATTTTTTCCTAGAAAAGACGGTCATAGTGCTATTAGCTTAAGAAGCTTGCCGCGAATTGCGGGTCGAGCCTTTTTAGATCTGCGTAACTACAACCGAACGAGCCACACTTGAACAAAGATTTTTTTCAGCGCTATAAGTCTCAGTTTTCTACAATCTTTGTAGCTAAACTCCTTGTACTGCTGATTGCGGTGATTCAAGTTGTTTACACTGCTCACACGTTTCAAGTCACCCGTATGGAACCTTTGGTTATCTCGTTTACAGAAGTGCCTTTCACAAATTTTTTTGATCTCGATGTCCGTAACGTTAAATTCAGAGACTACGGTCCAACATTTCCGATTGTTTTAGGGTGGGTGCAAGATCTTGTAGGAACTCAGATTCAGTACTTGAGATATGTTCCTGGTTTTTTTTTGCATTCAGCATTTTCTTAATTCTATTCAAAATTTTTTCTAAAGAAAATTGGGCTGCTCCGATCTTAATTGGGGCCTTTCTTGTGGGCCATCGCTACTTTGTTTATTTTAGCACTTTGGTTGCACCTTATAGCCTCTCGTTTCTGCTGACCTTGCTGAGCCTTTATTATTTTGAACGCGCGATCAATGCTAAAAACAGTAATAAGAATAAATATGGGGCAGTAATTTTGGGGTCACTCAGCATTGTCAGCCACTATACAGCTTTAGTACCGGTTCTCATTGCCCTCTGGCTCTATGCTAAGAAATATAAATCCACGGGAGTTTTAAGCGACCGACTTTTTGCTGGTGTGACTGCGGGGCTCCTCTTGGCCGCAAGCCTTCCAAAAGGACTCATGATTTATCAACTTCGCTTTCTCGAAAGACGTACCGAGGGAGCACTCGCGGCTAATTTGAGCTTAGATACTTTTACCTCAACTCTGCAGTTCTTTGGTTCGTACTCTAAAAATGCATCTCTAGGTTATGCGATTTTGACTCTCGCCATATTGGCTTTGGTAATTGCAGTTCGAAAAAAATCAGCGAACTTTTTTTATGACGAGTTATTTAAAATTTATACAGTGATGTGTGTCTTAAGCTTTTTCGCGTTAAAAGCCGCAGGCCTTCACGAGATTGAACCGCGCTACTACTTTCACCTTTTGCCGCTTTTATATTATCGAATCTCGCTTGGGTTTACTGAGACATATCTAAAAACAGCGATCGTTTGCACGCTCGCCCTCTCTTCATTTCTCTATTTTCAAAACCGCGATGAAAGTTATGATCCCATTTCAACTGCGGCAGAGTTCTTTCTTAAGAATGTTCGCGAAGGTGATCAAATTTGTTCGCCGACTGAAGCTCGCTACGCATATAAAGTTCAAAGTATTTTCACCGACTACATGAAAGTTGAAACTTTGCACTCTAGGCCTATCGAAGAATACTTTGATTGCCTTAATAATTTTTTAACCGGTCAAAAAGTGCTGGCTCCCCGAATTTGGATTTACGCTAAGAAAGAATTCGACCCGAGTTTACAGTGTGCCAAGTCTGTCGTGCCCGAAGAATGCGGAACAGACTATTACAAAG
>CAZDFM010000193.1:0-5652 GCA_964504465.1 uncultured Pseudobdellovibrionaceae bacterium
ACGCGGGTTGCTTTCGGTGCAATCAGGCGGGTCAATCTTAGCGTGCGGCGCAACAAGGACAATATTGAGATCACCTTTTGAATTCTTAATGAAGTCTCGGAGAGTTTCACACAGACATTGCGAGAGGTTGCCGCCGGCAATGTATAAAGTTGCAGAATTAGTAAGTTCTAAAGAATGTTGGCCACCTCTAGACTTAACAAACACCTCAATGGGCTGTTTAAAATTTTCGAAGTTTTCCGCACTGAGTTCGATGACTGGCAAGCCAACAGCCTGGCTTGAGGTCACTAAGGCTGCAATTGCTTTTGCGGAGTTACGGGTGGGCTCAAATTTAAAACTGTCGTGAACGACTACTGTATAAGCTTCACCCGAGAGAGAAACTTTTTGATTCTCCTCGACGACCTGAACGCCAAAGGCGGATGCGCCGAACGCGGCCGTCAAAACAAGTGAAATGACTAGGGAGAGCTTCATGAGGGCAATTTACTTTAAAGCCCTACTAGCCGCAAGTCTTAAGCCCGATGCCTAAGGCACACATTCCTGGATTGGGCTTCTATCTAGTTTAAACCTTTCCCAAGGCTTCTTTCCCCTTCTCGAGACAGAAAGATTTACCCTATTAGTAAGCAGCAGCCCGGCTTACATCTTTGGAGAATACATGCGCCACCTTGTACTAGGTCTTTGTTCGGTCCTCATCTATTTTAGTTTATTGGCAGCGTCTGACGTAAGCTTTGCTGACCCACTTGATTTTGCAAACCAAAAGGTGCTGGCCAACCTTGATGCCCTTAAAGCTTTAAAAATAAAAACTCATGCTGAAGACCCTGCGCTTGGAGTTGGAGTGGCTGTAGTATCGAGTCAGCAGCGCACCGAGATTTTAAAATTTAATCATGAAAAAGGTCGTTGTGGCGGTTTTGAAATTCTTGATTCTGAAAATACCTTTGTCAAAGAAGACGTGATTGAAAATTACCGCGCACTCGTCGAAAAAGACACCCAAGCCGGATTCGCTCCCAGTATTTCAATCGCAAAAAGAACCTCTATCGAAAATGCTATCGACAACTTAAGCGCAGCAAATCTTAAAAGTACCGTGCAATGGCTTTCGACTTTTAAGACTCGGAATTCCAAAAGCACTTCCGCCAATCTAGCCGTGTCCGAGTTTCACGTAAAACTATCAAACTTAGTTGCAGCCTATAGGTTCGCAGACGTGAGCACGATTGAACACCGCCAGACCAGACAACAAAGTTTAAGAGTACGTCTAAACGGAAGAGTGCGTCCCCAAGAGATTATCGTGATCGGTGGGCATTTTGACTCTCTCAATACCTCGTGGAGTTCAACGGATGCACCCGGTGCTGATGACAATGCTTCGGGCTCTGCGAACCTTTTTGAAACTTTGCGAGTCCTCTTAGCTCAGGGCCAGCCCGAAAGAACTGTGGAATTTTTCTGGTACGCGGCTGAGGAGTCCGGCCTCGTCGGATCGAGCGAAATTGCAAAGCAATATAAAAGTTCAAATAAAGATGTGATCGCGGTGTTACAGCTCGACATGACTCTGCATCCAGGCTCTGGGGAACTCACCATCGCCAACATCACAGACAATACGACTCCCTGGCTTCGAGAGGCTTTTAGGCAATTTAATGGTCATTATATTGGTGCCCGTCTGATCGAGGACACCTGTGGATACGCTTGCAGCGACCATGCTTCGTGGTACCGCCAGGGCTATTCAACTCTTCTACCTTTTGAAGCCGCCACAAGAAAAATGAATAAAAGAATTCATTCTGCAGATGATAAAATCAATTCGCAGTCAAACTTCACTCACTCCCTTGCTTTTTCAAAGCTCGCGCTCGCTTTTGCGATGGAGCTTGGAAATTCGAACTTACGACGGCCCTAAGTTGCCTAGAGCTTACAGTTCGCTTTGGAACCTACTGAGTTATAAGTTTTTAAAGGCTCTGCCATATTATTACTGAGGTTTTCAATTCGTGTATCATTCGAAGGGTGAGTTGATAAAAACTCAGGCGGAGAGCCTCCGCCACCTGCAGCCATATTCTTCCATAGTTGAACTGACTGGCGCGGATCAAAGCCAGCTTTAGCCATTAAATCGAGACCAATTAAGTCAGCTTCTGATTCTTGTGCGCGCCCATGGGGCAAAAGAATTCCGTATTGCGCTCCAAGCCCTAGGCCCGCCATGACCATATTGTAATCTTGGCCGCCTTTTTGTTGTAACACGACATTCACGATATCAAGTCCGGCCTTCGTCACCATTGACTCTGACACACGTGCACGGCCGTGCTCTGCTAATACGTGACCTACTTCGTGACCCATTACTGCTGCTAGCTGTGAAGGGTCAGTCGCAACCTTTAACATTCCTGTATGCACTCCAATTTTTTCTCCTGGTAATGCAAAAGCATTAGCCGAATCTTCTTTGAACACGACAACTTCCCAATTTTTCTTATCAGGTAAGACGGCGATGATTCGATCGGCAATGCATCGAACATAAGCATTTGTCTTGGGGTCTTTTTCGATTTTCATCTGCTTCTTCATATCTTCAAAACCCTGACGTCCCATGGCATCCATTTGATCCGAAGGCACAAGAGCTAACTGTTTGCGCCCCGTCGGAGAAGTTTGGCAACGCAGGACCGTCATCGAGACAAGAATAAGGACAAAAATGATGCTAAATTGTTTTAAATGCATAAAACTCCCTTTATTAATTTTTACCTTCTTCTCGTCTTTCAATCAACTCTCGGCGCGCTTATGTTGATTTGAAAAGATTTAAAAAACTATTTGCTGATAATGTGTTGCCATTATAGGGCCCAATCTGGGAAAAATGATTTATGTTTCGAAAAATTAGGGGTCTAATCCTCCGCTTAAAAACCTCAAGCAACTACACGAACGACCTCGACGTTATCTTATCGCAGGCCAATCCCAGCGCTCCACTCTTTGATCGACTTTCTTGGCTCGTGGATCTTATGCAGTGGGTTCGCTACAAAAGCCATTTGGTAGATTACAAAGAAGTTGAAAATGTAAATCTCCCCGCCGTGCGACTTCGCTTCCTGCTACAAGTTTTAGAAAGAAATCCAGTTTGGAAAGCACTTATCGCTAAAACACTGAGATCTATTTTAATTGAAACTCGGGATGTTGAACTCTTTGCCTCAACGGGACTACCTGAAGAACAAGGTTTTTGGTCCGAACTCTTTCATCGAGTATACAAAAAAATTATGCCGAATCGCCCCTTAAGTGAAGGCGGGGTGCAGCTCTTCAGTGAATTATTTCCGAGCACCGAAGATGTGGAATGGTTCTCGAGTCTTAATCCCGAGACAATGCGACAACTCATCAGTCTTATTAATTTCGAGAGAACTCCTGAAGAAAAGTTCACCTCAATTATTCGTGATATCGAAGACGCACTTTTAATTCTCGCATCTCAAGTGCGTTCGATTGGGATGACTCATCAGGTGCGCCGTCGAGCTGGTAATAAACCTATAAAAGACTCACCATTTTTCGATCTGACTCTTGAACTCGAGTTTCTTTTAACAAAACTTGAGTCGACTGACCGACATGACTTTCAGGTACAAGCCGCTAAATTTAAAGACTTACTCGGTGAATGCTTCAATGTATTTAACGAAGTTTACCATCATCTCAATGAACACGGCGTGAGTATGAAAGTCGTGTATTTGATTGAACTCGCACAAGCGAAATTGAAAAGGATCAATGACCTTATTGATCTTTTAGCTTATGGCGAGACGGAACCCGAACACTTAATTTATTTTCTTTCCCAACTCATTGGTGAAAACCAAGAACAACACGGGATCTTTTCGCTTTTCGAGCAGAACACCCGCTTAATGTCTCAGAAAATCGTTGAGCGAAGTGCTGAAACCGGTGAACACTATATTACCAAAACACGTAGCGATTACGCCAAAATGTTTAAAATGGCTCTCGGCGGAGGGGCTTATACGGCTTTGACAGTAATCGTAAAAGTTATGATGAGTGCTTTAAAGTTGCCCGAATTTATGCAAGGCTTTTTGTACTCAATTAATTATTCGATAAGCTTCGTTGCAATCCAGCTCAGTGGTTTTACACTCGCCACAAAGCAGCCCGCGATGACGGCACCAGCTCTCGCGTCAAAGCTTCAAAAGGTGAGACGTGGTGAATCGATCGACCTCATTATTGATGAAATCGTGAGTCTTATACGAACACAGTTTGTGGGAATCTTAGGTAACGTCGGGATGGTCATTCCTTGTGTAATCTTAATTGATCTCTCTTTTTTGTTAATTTCTGGAAATCACGTGTTACATACGAGTTACAAAGCCTCGGAGTATGTGAACACGAGCAACCTGTTAAGCTTTGCGCCTCTATTTGCAGCTTTTACGGGTGTGTTGTTGTGGTTATCAAGTGTTTGCGCAGGCTATATGGACAATTGGTTTCACTTAAATCGAATGCGAGATACCTTAACATACAACCGCAGACTCAATTACGTGATTGGGAAAGAAAACAGTTCACGGTTAGCAAACTTCTTAGATAAAAATATGTCGTTATTGGCAGCCAATATTTCACTCGGGATATTTCTAGGCCTAATACCAGAGATCAATAAGTTTTTAGGAATTTACCTTGATGTTAAACACGTCACTCTCTCGTCTGGCTCGGTTGCACTCGGTGCAATGTATTTTGGAATAGGTGTTTTTAAGAGCTGGGATTTTTGGTTGAGCGTTGTGGGGCTTGCAGTTGTCGCGGCACTCAACCTAGGTGTGAGCTTTTCCCTCGCATTTTGGGTGGCTTTGAAATCCCGTAATTTAAGTGGAGTTAAAAAGCGGCAGATTTATCTCGCCGTCCTAAAGCGTGTCCGCCAAGCGCCTCTATCTTTTTTCTTTCCTCCGAAAGCTGCAGCAGTGAACGCTGAATTGACAACCGAAAAACCAAAAGAGCTCGATGCCAAAAAAGATTCTACTCATGAATAGCACTCAACCTGAAGGGCCCGTCGAAAAGAAGACGCCCCCAAAGCTAAAAGTTTCAGACTTACTTCTAACATCGCTTATTCCGACTGTAGTTGGAAAGATCTGTGTACTCTATTTTGGGACTAATTATTCAGCTCATCCAGGCGACGGCTACGGTTACGGTCTCGCAGTCTCTATCGGCGTGACCTTATGGGGGTTGGCTCGATTCCTATGGAAATATAGAAACCACGAGGAAGACGAAACCCGACCTTAGGCTGATCTCTCTTTAGTCGGGACCGGTGAATACTGGTTGAGAACTGCAAAAGACTTTCTGATACTATCTTAACCAACTCTTAACAAAGGTATTCGTGCATGCGTTCAGCCGCTGATGTGATGACTCCTAATCCTAAAATGGTCGGTTCAGGCGATAGCCTCAAGGATGTGGTCGCCCTTTTTCTCGATCAAGGAATAACCTCGAGTCCCGTCATTAATCCGGCTGGTGAGATCTTAGGAATCTTGAGCGAACTCTCGTTAGTAAAAGCTTATATGCTTCACAAAACAAAACAGGAGAAGAGTGATCAGGTCATTCATCACATGAGCCTCCTTATTCAGCCAACTTTTGTAAACACCACTTCGACGATGGGTGAAATTGTAAAGCAGATGATTCTGTCACCCACTCACCGGCTCTTAGTGAGAGATACTAAAAACCGCACCGTTGGAATTATCAGTCCCAAGGATCTTATGC
>CAZDFM010000194.1:0-1426 GCA_964504465.1 uncultured Pseudobdellovibrionaceae bacterium
AGGCATTGGCAAATCTTCCATTGAATTTATAATGGAGTGAGCGATTTCGAGGACCTCAAAATAACCCTCTTTAGTCGAAATCTTTTTAATTTCATCAATGTCCGCGCCTGCAAAAAAAATCTTAGGTTTTCTTGAAATAAGAACTACGGCTTTAAACTGAGAGTTTCTGATTTCTTCAATCACTTCTCTGAGACGTGCCATGATGGGCGAAGAGAGTTTGTTGACTCTTTCGCCGATCAAATCAAATTCCACTACCGCCACTTGGCCTTTAGGTACAATACGAATGCTTTCTTGAATGCTCATTTAGGCCTCTCTCTCAATAATCATCGAACCACCTTGGCCGCCACCAATACATAAAGTCGCTAAACCAAATTGGGCATTTCTACGCTGAAGTTCTCGCATTAAAGTAATAATCAAACGAGTGCCTGTTGCACCCACGGGGTGACCAAGTGCAATCGCTCCGCCGTTGACATTTACTTTTGATGGATCCATTTCGCCGACCGCTTTATCTAAGCCCAATTTTTCTTTTGCAAAGGTGTCAGAGGCTAAAGCTTTTTGGCAAGCCAGCACCTGAGCCGCAAAGGCTTCGTTAAGTTCGATTAGATCCATATCTTTTAGCGAAAGACCCGCACGTTTTAATGCGAGCGGTGTTGAATAAGCCGGCCCTAGTCCCATGCGCTCGGGCTCAAGTCCTGCAAAGGCATAACTACGAATGCGAGCAATGGGTTTATACCCTAAAGCTTGAGCCTTAGCTCGAGACATCATAAGAACTGCGGCCGCGCCATCTGTAATGGGGCACGCGTTTCCAACTGTGATGGTTCCATAGTGTCGGTCAAAATACGGTTTAAGTTTTGCGAGCATCTCCATGCTTTGATCCGGACGAGGCCCGACATCTTCAGCCACTACTTGTTTAAATTTTGGCGGAATAAATACGGGAGTGATCTCTTCGGCGTGTCGTCCTTCTTGCGTCGCCTTAACTGCTTTTTGGTGAGATGCCAAAGCGTAGGCATCTTGTTCTTGGCGAGAGATATTAAATTCTTTTGAAAGAATTTCGGCCGTTTGGCCCATGTTAATTCCAACAAAAGGATCTGTTAAACCCTCCATCACTGCGATCCGAGGTTTTAAATACGCAAGTTTCATTTTACGAAGTGCTTTGATTTTTTTATCGAACGACTTTGCAAACGCAAATTCACCAAATACGTCTTGGAACTGTTTTGAAAATAAAAGAGGCATTTGCGACATGCTCTCGGTTCCGCCAGCTAAAACGGTGTCAAGAGTTCCAGATTTAATTCTTTCATAGCCCGAAGTAATACTCTCCAAAGCTGAAGCGCAATTACGATGAACTGTGTAAGCCGACACGTTTTGCGGAACGCCCGAATTAAGAGCTACGACGCGCGAAATGTTAACAGCGTCCGGAGGGTTTCCC
>CAZDFM010000194.1:1436-5649 GCA_964504465.1 uncultured Pseudobdellovibrionaceae bacterium
ACTTCGTCAATTTCTTTCACATCAAGTTCGGTTCGAGTGAGAAGTTCTTTAACGGCGACTCGTCCGAGTTCTGCAGGATGGATGTCTTTCAGTTGTGTGCCAGCTTTTGCGAAGGGGGTTCTTATCCCATCGACTAGAACAACATCACGGTCAGATTGCATGAGGTTTCTCCTAAAGTTGAAGATGCAGGAGAGCGTCTAATATTCACCCAAAGTTGTCAATGTCAGGAGGCTCGCCCGGAAACTGGTGTACTGCATCAAATAAGCTTAAATAAGAGGCTTTTCGTAATATGAAAGCGTAAGTTGGGCGGAGAGTTGATTGACTAAATCGCCCGCTCTTTTTAGTTTGTCCAAAGAGCATTCTCACAAGAATGTTCAATTTCAACCAAAGGCATTTCTCACATGAAAAAACTCGACAAAGAAGCTCTCGAATATCACGCCAAACACCCTCCCGGAAAAGTGGAAGTTATTTCGAGCAAAGAGTGCGGAACCGAAAAGGCATTGTCCCTGGCTTATTCGCCCGGCGTTGCGGCCCCTTGTAAAGAAATCGCAAAAGATGTTTCGAAAGTTTACGATTACACCACAAAAGGAAATTTAGTTGCGGTCATCACCAACGGGACCGCGGTTTTAGGTTTAGGAAACATTGGACCCGAGGCCGGCAAACCCGTGATGGAAGGAAAAGGCGTTCTCTTTAAAATGTTCGCCGACATCAATGTCTTTGATATTGAACTCAACGCCCCCACCGCCGACGAAGTCATTCAAGTTTGCAAAGCGCTTGAGCCCACCTTTGGCGGAATTAACTTAGAAGATATCGCGGCGCCTGAATGTTTCATCATCGAAGAAACATTAAAACGCGAGATGAAAATTCCGGTCTTCCATGATGACCAACATGGAACCGCCATTATATCAACGGCTGCCCTCATCAACGCTTGCCACCTCACCAACCGAGATATTGGCAAACTTAAGATTGTTTTAAACGGAGCCGGTGCCGCCTCGATCGCGTGTGCGCGTCTATTTAAATCTTTTGGTGTTAGACCTGAAAATATTCTGATGTGTGACTCAAAGGGCGTGATTTATAAAGGCCGCACAGATGGGATGAACCAGTGGAAAGCTGAGTTCGCGGTTGAGTCTTCAAGAAGAACTTTGGCTGACGCTTTAAAAGATGCGGATTGCTTTGTAGGCCTTAGCGTTGCGGGTGTGATGACTCCTGCAATGTTACTCAGCATGGCTCCAAACCCCATTGTTTTTGCAATGGCCAACCCCGATCCCGAAATTGATCCTGATCTTGCGCGCGAAACTCGAAGCGATGTCATTATGGCCACGGGCCGATCTGACTTTCCAAACCAAGTGAACAACGTCCTGGGCTTTCCTTCGATTTTTAGAGGAGCGTTAGATACGCGCTCGACCACCATTAACGAAGAAATGAAAATGGCCGCAGTTCGAGCCCTGGCTGAACTTGCAAGGCAAGATGTGCCTGAGAGTGTTTCGGCTGCCTATGCGAACCAAGACTTTCATTTTGGACCTAACTACATCATTCCAAAACCTTTTGATCCACGCGTTTTATTAAAAGTGGCACCTGCAGTGGCTCAAGCTGCAATGGAAACGGGTGTTGCACAAAAACCAATTGAAGATTTTCGAGCTTACCGCGACAAACTTGAATCCATGCAAAGCCGCCGTCGTGGTTTTGTGCGAGAACAAATTAATCGCATCAAAGGCACCATTGACCGCACACAAGATTTACCGCCATTGGTGGTATTTCCTGAAGGCCGAAGTACTAAAGTTCTTCGAGCGCTCAATGCAATCGTTCAAGAAAATATCATTCGTCCGGTGCTTTTAGGTTTTGAAGACCAGGTTCGCGCTAAAATTAAAGAACTCGATTTAGATCACCTTAAAGAAATTCCTATTTACCACCCCTCTCGTCATCCAAAGTTTGCCGAGTACAGGCGCGCTTTTTATGAAAGACGCCGCCGTAAGGGTGTGATGATGGCTGAGGCCGAGCGTTTAATGGCGGATCCAAATTACTTTGCTTCGATGATGGTTGAAAACGGCGATGCCGAAGCTTTAGTAAGTGGTGCCACTCAAAACTACGCCGATTGTGTAAGACCCATTTTAGAAATCATCGGCCCAGGACGAAAAAAGACGGCCTCAGGTTTAAACATCGTTTTAATTAATGGTCGTATGCTGTTTTTTGCAGACACGACGGTCAACATCAATCCAGATGCCGAGCAGCTAGCAAACATTGCGGTTCACGCCTCGCGCGTGGCAAAGTTTTTTGGAATCACACCCAAGATTGCAATGCTGAGCTTTTCAAACTTTGCGGGAAGACACGAGAGCCCTCGCAAAATGCAGAAAGCAGCTCAACTTGTAAAAGAGCGCAATCCAGAACTTATCGTCGATGGTGAAATGCAGGCCGACACAGCCGTAAACCCAGAAATCGTTGAGAGGATTTTCCCGTTTTGTGACATCAAGGGCGGCGCCAATATTTTAGTCTTCCCTAACCTTGACGCTGGAAATATCGCCTACAAGTTAGTACAGCAGCTAGGCGGGGGCGAGGTTTTGGGCCCATTCCTTATGGGTGTTAAAAAACCTGCTAATGTCCTTCAGAGGACCTGTACAGTTGATGATATTGTGAATACAATAGTACTAACGGCCATTGAGGCCCAAGCTTACAAGGAGCAATCGACGACTTGACGAGATCTATCGCTGAAAAAGAAAGAGCCATTGTTGTTGGTGTTGGTTTAAAACAAAACTCTTTCTCTGAGCTTAAAGAAAGCTTAAGCGAACTCGAAGAGTTGGTCTTTGCAGCAGGTGGCGAGGTTGTTTCAAGCATCGCCCAAATGCTTCCTCAATATAATCCGGCCACCCTACTGGGGACAGGCAAAGTCCAAGAAATCAAACAACTCGCCGTCGAACTTGGTGCTTCAGTTGTTGTGATCGATCATCAGTTAACCGGCGTTCAAACTCGAAACTTACAAGAAGAAATGGGTGTACGAGTGATCGACCGCGCCCAATTAATATTAGATATTTTTGCACTTCGTGCGCAGACCTATGAAGGTAAACTTCAAGTTGAACTTGCACAAATGCTCGATCAGCTTCCGCGCATGGTTGGAGCTTGGCTTGGTTCACTGTCTCGTCAAGGGGGCGGAATCGGAACTCGAGGTCCTGGTGAAACCGCGCTCGAAATGGATCGCCGCCGAATTAACAACCGAGTAAAACAAATTAAGAAAAAACTTGAAGGTGTGAAATCTCACCGCGCTCAACATCGCGCTTGGAGAAAGAAATTTAAGATCCCGACTTTTGCCTTAATCGGTTACACCAACACAGGTAAAAGCACCTTACTCAATGCTTTAACAAAGTCCGAAGTTTTCACTAAAGATCAGGTGTTTGCGACCTTAGATCCAACGACTCGTAAAGCCCAGCTTCCCGAAGTCGGAACCGCGATGGTTACCGATACTGTGGGGTTTATTCGTAAACTCCCTACCCACCTGATTGAAGCTTTTAAAGCAACGCTTGAAGAAAGTGGAGAGGCCGATATTTTGCTCCACGTAGTGGATTTATCAAGCCCACAAATGGATCAGCAGATTCAGGCGGTCGATGATTTGATCGAAGAGTTCGGCTGGGGCGATAAACCCATCATTCATGTGTTCAACAAAATGGATAAAGCGCCTTTTGAAAAGCAGTTTCAGGTCAAAGCTTTTCCTCGTGTTTTTATCAGTGCTCAAACTGGTGAGGGCTTAGAGAAGCTCTTAGCCCTAATGAGCGATGCGGTTCAAAAACTGAATCAAGAAGTTGAGCTTTACTTTCCAAGAGAGCTTGAGCACAGGATTTACGATCTCGGCCGCGAAACTCAAATCAGCAAAACTGAAAGTGCCACTAAAGGAACTATTTGTTACGCGTCGATGACGCCCTCACAGCTCAGTCGGTGGCGCGAATTTATCGTACAGCAAAAAAAGCAATTCTAATTTTGCAGCTTTATCGGTTTCGAACTCACCTGGGGACGCTCCAGCTGATCGTTTCAAAAAGAAACTAGACCTCCTTCTGCTTGTTCGCATCGCTCTTACTCATTAGACTTAGATCTGTAAATGGATCGCATTTTAGATCTGTAGAAAAGGAGCCCATGCAGAATAGAACGAAGGCCTCAGCTAAATTCCTAAAAATTCTATCCTTAGGCTTACTTTCAGTTTTCCTTTTACAGTGTGGTGATAAAGGCAAAG
>CAZDFM010000195.1:0-5631 GCA_964504465.1 uncultured Pseudobdellovibrionaceae bacterium
TTTAAATTCTAAGTCGCGAAATTTGATGGGAGTAAATAACTGGCTCATACAGAACGTATGTCACCAATCCAGAAAAAATGCAGCTCCTAACGCACGGCTAGAGCTGCATCCTGAAATTAGAAAATATTAAAAAGTGGCGTTTAGATTAAACTCTAAGCCCTTGAGATCCATTTCCGCTTCAAGTCCTCTAAAACCAGTCTGTTCTGTATCTACCTCGTGGCTTGAACCCCAACTCCTGTTTCGAAGTTTTTTGATCCATCACCTAAAAGGCTTTGAATATTAAGGCCACCAAAGAAATAAACATATTCATTTGCACCATAAGTTAAACTGGCATCAGCACGTAGAGTGGCAGGATCTCCTTCGCCTTCATAAGTGTTGTAGTTAAGAGCGCCTTTTGCACCGAGGTTCCCAAGTTTAACGTAATCATATCCAACCGCGACACCGAACTCTTGATCTGCACTTGATTCATTTGTTTCTGTTAGACCCATAAACTCAACTTTAGTTTTAGCCTTCATAGCCGATTTCACGATAGAAACGGTAAAGCCATTGGAAGTCATAGGGCCGTCTGAAAACATACCTAGGTTTTTGCGAGATGAATTAGGCGCAACACTTTGAGTGTCGGTTGCTGATTCTTCGTTTTCTGCTTCTACCTCAGGTGTAGTCGGCTGAGTCTTTGCTCCGTGACGACCTTGGGCTTCGGCAGTAAGGGTTGCCGCGAGTGACAATAATACAGCCAATTTGACGAAATTCTTCATCTTATACTCCAGTGAATTTGGGTTAGGTGTGGAGGCTGGTCAGGACATAATTCGGAGTGCCATTACGCCCCAAAAGTGGCTCCACTTTTGGAGGTGTTACAAAGAGCCACTGTAGGCGCTAAAGTCGTCAGAGCTATTGGCTTTGCGGTCGGGACCTAGGCTTATAAGTTTAATTTTTGAGTCTTTCCTCTCGGCCGTAAACTTTGAATGCCAAGCGTCTCTGTAGTCAGCTGAATTCAGTCCATCAATTTTTTCGAGGTCTTCTGGCAAAGCCTTGTTCTTGTTATAATACTCTATGACTTTAGGAAACAGTCTCTCGGCGACAAGTTCAGTTTTGACGACTCTTATCTTTTCAAGAAAGGTCTTCATATTCTTTTGGTCAAAACATGCGGGAGCTGTTCGGCGCGCCTCAAAAAATATCTCGCGAGTTTGATCCCAGCCCGAATACTTCTTCCATCTTTGGTCTGAATCGACAATTTCTCCTTCTTGCTTTTCTTTGCCAGGCGAAGGCGAGCCCAACTGTGTGAGTTTTTTAAATGCGATCACAATTTTTTTATCTTCAGAATTCTCAACCTGTTTAAGCGCCGCCTCAAATAAAGGTTCAAAGGTCTGAGCTGCCACCGCACCCGTGTAACCAAGATTGGCCCCCACTAAACTCATTCCTGCATCGCCAATCGTTTCTTTTGAAAAACGGGTGATCAGTTTCTCAAAATCAGCATCAGTGCAGGGCTTATTGCGGTAATAAGAAGAGGTCGCAGAAATCAAGTCGGGTGTCCCGAAGTCATCTTTAAATCCGAGCGCTACGATCTCGTCTTTTACACCTTCGTGGATTCTTTCAAGCTCTTCGAGCGGAATCTTGCTCATATAAGTAGAGGTAATTTGATCGGCCTTTTTAAGGTAAGCCTTGGCCTCTTCAACTTGAGAAATTTGCTCTTCGCTTAGTGATGGCACAGGATTTTTATCGGTGATCTCGCGAACTTCTTGATTGATCTTTGCCATCACGATTCTGGTGGCAAGATACACCTTCTCTTCGGCATCGTCTTCGTCCGCAAAATCTTCTAAGAGTTCGGGTAGGTCCTTAGGCTTTGAAATGCCTGAAAATAGTGAGAGTTCGGTTTTATAAATGATCGCGAATACAAAGGCGAAAACTAAAGTCGCAACTAAAATATACTTTATCGTTTTCGAACTCATCAGCTTCGCCTTTTTTTTATGCGTTTAAATGTTTGAGGTGAAACCGGATATGGTCTTCAACAAAAGTCGAAATAAAATAATACGAATGATCGTAATTTTCGCGGTAATTGACCTTTAACTTTTGCGATGCCCCACGTGCCGCATTTTCTAAATTTTCGGTCATGAGTTGTGATGGATAGAATTCATCTTTGAGGCCCTGTTCGATTAATATTTCGTTTTTATGTTTGTTACCATTTTTTAGAAGTTCACAAGCGTCGTACTGCTTCCAGCTCTGTTCGTTGTTTCCTAAATAACCGGTAAAGGCCTTTTGTCCCCAGGCGCCCAATGCAGGGTTGGCAATCGGAGAGAACGCCGACACAGATTTGTAGCGGTCGGGATTTTTTAAAGCAATCGTGAGAGCACCATGTCCGCCCATTGAGTGGCCAAAAATGCTGATTCGGTTTTGAAGTTTAAATTGGCTGTTAAACAAATCGTAAAGCTCGTGGTTTATATAAGAGTACATGCGGTAGTGATCTTTATAGCCGTCAGTCGTTGCGTCGACATAAAAGCCAGCGCCCGAACCAAAATCATAACTTTCGTGTTCGCCAGGAAGTTGGGTCCCGCGAGGTGAGGTGTCAGGGCAAATAATGGCCAGGTTCAATTCGCTGAGAACTCTTTGAGCTCCGGCCTTTGTGATAAAATTCTCATCAGTACATGTCAGTCCCGAGAGCCAGATCAATCCGCCTTTAATCTTTTCGATGTTCTCTGGACGATGGACCGAAAACTTCATCTTAGTTTGAGTTTCTTTTGAGTCATGCTCATAGAACTCGGTGACTCCGTCAAAACAGCGATGCGATTTTAAAAGTTTCAAAATAAATCCTTTTTAGTAAATGATAACCGAACGAATGGCTTTACCGTCGTGCATATAATCAAAGGCTTTGTTGATGTCTTCAAGAGGCATAGTAAAGGTCACAAGGTCGTCTAAATTGATTTCTCCTGACATATATCGATCGACGTAACCCGGAAGTTCGGTGCGCCCTTTGACTCCACCAAAAGCGGATCCTCTCCACACGCGGCCCGTCACGAGTTGAAAAGGGCGCGTGCTAATTTCTTGTCCTGCTCCGGCCACACCAATTACGACCGATTCGCCCCAGCCCTTATGGCAGCATTCAAGAGCCGCGCGCATCAGTTTTACGTTTCCGACGCATTCAAAAGAAAAGTCCACACCACCGTCAGTCATCTGAACTATATGTTCGGCAATTGGTTTTTCGACCGATTTGGGATTCACAAAATCAGTTGCACCCATTTTTTTTGCGATTTCGCGCTTCTCGTCGTTAATGTCGATGGCGATAATTCTTTTAGCCTTAGCCATAACGGCGCCTTGAATGACCGAAAGTCCAATGCCTCCGATTCCGAAAACCGCGACAGTTGAACCTTCTGAAACTTTAGCCGTGTTAAGAACTGCACCAATACCGGTGGTCACACCGCAACCCAAAAGACAAACTTTATCCAGCGGCGCCTCCGGGTTCACTTTCGCAAGCGAGATCTCGAGTACGACCGATTTTTCTGCAAAGGTTGAGGTTCCCATATAATGAAAAATAGGTTTGCCATCTTTTGAGAAGCGCGTGGTGCCGTCGGGCATAAGTCCTTTACCTTGAGTTTCACGAACTCGTTGGCAAAGATTCGTTTTGCCAGAAAGACAAAACTTACAGGTCTTACATTCTGGGATATAAAGCGGAATCACATGATCGCCAGGTTTTAAGCTGGTCACACCTTCACCCACAGCTTCAACGATTCCGCCGCCCTCATGTCCTAAGATGGCCGGAAAGATTCCCTCGGGATCATCACCTGAAAGCGTAAAAGCATCCGTGTGGCAAACCCCTGTTGCGATCATCTTAACCAGCACTTCGCCTTTTTGCGGTGGCTGAAGATCGACTTCTTCAATTTTAAGTGGCTGTCCCGGACCCCAGGCTACGGCGGCTTTTACTTTCATGCTTCACTCCAATTTTGTGTTTTTAGGCTGCTCTCAGTTGCTGCTTGAACCCCTTATAGGCACTTAAGTTCACCCAAAGTTCAACACCTGACGCTTAGCTCATTGTTGGAGAAATCTAAATACCGTGACACTCGCAGTATTCAGATTGAAAATCATAGGCAGTTCACCAATCTAAATTTGCCTCAACAGGAGTTTCTTATGCGAACAAGTAACCCGGCGCTATCAGAGAAAACATTTCGAGGGCTAGCCACAGGCTCTAATCAGATGAGCATTAGTGGAACAGTGAACAAGAGTCTATTTTTGATTCTTTTGGTATTTCTGACCGCGTTTTATTCATGGCAAAACGCCTTTCCACAGGGTTGGTCTGAAAATACCTCTCCCCAGGTTCCGAGTTGGTATTTTGTCGTGATCATTTTATCTCTCGTTTTGAGTTTTGTGATTATATTTAAGAAAACTTGGGCCCCTGCGCTTGCACCGGTGTACGCTCTCCTTCAAGGTTTCACGCTTGGAGCGATCTCGGCAATTTTCGAATATAAATATCCAGGGATTGTGCTTCAGGCAGTCCTTTGTACGATCGGAACTTTTTTTGCTCTTCTGATGGCGTATAAATCAAAATTAATTCCGGTCACACAAAATTTCAGGCTCGGGATTGTGGCGGCAACCGGCGGGATTGCTTTGGTCTACATTATTGATCTCGTGATGATGTTTTTTGGCGTTCGTGTGCCTTTCATTCATGAAACCGGATGGATTGGAATTGGTTTTTCTTTGTTCGTGACGGTAATTGCCGCCCTTAATCTTGTCCTCGATTTTGACTTTATCGAAAAGGGAGCAGAACAAGGTGCTCCTAAGTATATGGAGTGGTATGCCTCTTTTGGATTGCTGGTAACTCTCATTTGGCTTTACCTGGAATTCTTAAGACTTCTAGCTAAATCGCGCAAGTAAAGGTTGATTCATGATTAAAGTTCATCATCTCAATCGTTCGAGATCACATCGGGTGCTCTGGTTGTTAGAAGAACTCGGGTTGGACTACGAGATGGCGACTTATGTGCGAAACCAAAAAACTTTTTTAGCTCCGCCAAGTTTAAAAGATATTCATCCTTTAGGAAAATCGCCGACAGTTGAGGATCAAGGTGATGTTTTAATTGAATCAGGTGCCGTCTTAGAACTACTCTTGAACCGATATGATAAAGGGAAACTTCGGCCCGTCGAGGGAACAGCTGCAAGAGATCGTTATCTTTTTTGGCTGCATTATGCTGAAGGTTCGGTCATGCCGATGCTTTTGATAAATTTGGTACTCAGCCGATTCTCTCAACCGCCCGTACCGGCTCTACTTCGTCCCATACTAGGTGCTGCGGCGAAACAGGCAATTGCTGCTTATTCGGGACCCGAGTTAGAAAAGCACTTAGACTATGTCGAAGCTGAATTAAAAAAATCGGCCTATTTAGCTGGAGATGAATTTTCAGCGGCTGACATTCAGATGAATTATCCACTTGAGGCCGCCGTTTCGAGAGGAGCCACTTCACACCGTCCCGTGCTGACGGCCTATTTAAAACGGCTCCGCGAGCGCCCAGCCTATCAACAGGCATTGAAAAAAGGAGGAGAGCTTTTATGAGTTTTGTCTTTCGATTGTTAATGGTCACACTGATTTCGCTATCGTTGTTAGCTTGTGGGACAAATCCTTGGAGAGAAAAGTCATCTGTCACGAGTTACGAT
>CAZDFM010000196.1:0-5589 GCA_964504465.1 uncultured Pseudobdellovibrionaceae bacterium
CGAAGGATCTTAAAACAAAAAGGGGAGTCCTAAGAACTCCCCTGACAAGACCGAATATGATGTTTTTAGCGATTAATCTTGAAGGGCTGCGATCTGATTTCGTTGAGAGGCTACACGGCTATCGAGGCTTTCAACTTGTTGTTCAAGTTGAGCTTGGCGGCGAGAAAGGCCACGGGTCTTTTTAAGAAGTGTTTTGATCGTGCGGTCGTTTTGAGTAATACGTCTTTGAGCTTCTTTTTTACGAGCTTCTAAAACTCTGATTTCGCGCTGCTGGTTACGAGTTTCTTTTTCTAGCTGAGCGCGTTTTGCACGAGCTTCAGAGGCGCGTGTTTCGACGCTGTTAACTTGAGACTGTAAGCGGTTGACCTTTTCAGACACGCGCTCAAACGAGGCCTGCGCGGCTTGTGCTTCTCTCTCGGCTTTTGAAGCTACTTTTGATTTTTCATCAAAGCGTTTCTCTAAACGGTTTAAGCGTTGCTCTTTACCAATGGTTTGAGACTTTAAGCGAGCAATTTGTTTTTCCATGTTCTTCGCTTCTTTTTCGAGAACCTTGGCTTCTTCAAGAGCTTGGCGTTCTAACGCTTGTTGGTCGAAGACTTCAAGTTCTTCAGCCTCTTGCTCTAAAGCAAGTTCGGAGATGCTTTCATTCCAGTGCTCTTTAGGATTAGCAAAACCTGGCTGAACCCAACCCAATATAATAAGACTTAGGATTACTTTCTTCATCGCAAACGCTCCTCGTATGAATCCAGGTGTTCCAAAAAGCAATTAAGATGCCTAGGCTTATGAGGGCTCTAAGGGGAGTTAATAAGAGCTGACCTTGAGAGAGTGACAAAAATGAGCAAGCTTTGATTTTTCTTGAGCCAATTCGCGAAAATCTTGATACAAATCAAAAAATTACAAAGTGGTTTTCTGGCTGGGGGGAATCAACATTGAGACTGCTTCTTTGGCTTCGCGTGGCTTTTTTAGCGCTTTATTTGCCGATTCACACGATCGCAAGCTCTATCATTGCAGTCATCGAAAACCTAATTTTTAACAGTAAGAAATTCGATGATTTTGTCATCAAGTGGATTTGGTCGCGGCCCATGCTTTGGCTTTGCGGAATCAAAGTCGAAGTGCGTGGGGAGAGTCATCTCGCCAACGCAAAGGGTTGCCTTTATCTTTTTAATCATACGAGCTTTCTCGATATCCCGATTATCTTCGGTGCTCTTCACCACACGCCACGCTTTGGTGCTAAAATTGAGCTTTTTAAAATTCCATTCTTTGGAATGGCAATGAAGCGAGTCGGGATGCTCCAGATCGCGCGCAATCAAAGAGAGAAAGTTTTAAAAATCTATCAAGAAGCCGAAAGCCGGGTAAACAGCGGAGAGTGTTTTGCGCTCGCGCCCGAAGGAACAAGACAGCAGACACGCGAGCTTGGCCGCTTTAAAACGGGCCCGTTTATTTTTGCGATCAATGCACAAGTTCCGATCGTCCCCTTGGTGATTGCAGGAGCCCTCGATCTGCAACCCAAAGGGCAGCCCTTCGTAAATCCGCCAACCTGGAACACTCGCATCGTGATGGAGGTCGGCGATCCCGTGCCCACCAAAGGCCTTACCCAAGAGGATCTTCCGCGTCTTCAGGCCGAGATCAGAGCGCAAATGGTGAAGTCCTATGCCGCCCTGAATGCTGAAATGGGACTTGCGCCAGTTTAGTCGTCTCAAAATGAATCTTAATTGAGAAAAATGCTCGACCTAGAGACAGCTCAAAAAGCCAAAATCTTTAAGTTTTCCCAACGTTTACGGGTTTTCATTGTAAATGAAAACGAAATGTAAATGACTTGGTGTTGCAGAAAATGGGGGAAATGCCCGAAACTGTATATGTATGTATCTCTGCATCTGCAAAGCCGTAAGTGAAAAACAGGTTGAAGACCTTCTTCTCAAGGGACGAAAGAACGTCGAAGAGATCTCCGTCGAATGTGGAGCGGGGACTGACTGCGGTTCTTGCCTTCGTCGGTTAGAACGAAAGATTCAAACCTCAGTCGCCACCCAAGCCGGAAACTTAGCTTCAGCTAAAGAATCTAAAAAAGATTAATTCGAAACAATTTGCTGAGCTAAATAATTTTGAATTCCTACGTCATTGATCATCTGAAGTTGTGCTTCTAACCAGTCCACGTGTTTTTCTTCGTCTACCAGAATCTTTTCTAGCAACTCACGAGTTCCGTGATCTTTCGCCTCGTAACAGAGGCCGATGCCGTCTTTAAGAAGGGGAATGGCTTGTTTTTCAAGTTCGAGGTCGGCCTTTAATTGTTCGAGAACATTTTCGCCGATGTTGAGTGGATTTAATTTTTGTAGGTTTGGAATGCCTTCTAAAAAAAGAACTCGATCTAAAAGTTCTTGAGCATGTTTCATCTCGTCAATCGACTCATGATAAACGATCTTCGCAATACGCTCGTAGCCCCAGGTTTTGCACATACGGGCGTGCAAGAAGTACTGATTGATTGCGGTGAGCTCGCCGGTCAGAATTTCATTTAGACATTTAATAACTGCTGGTTCTCCGCGCATAACCGCTCCTTTTGCTATTTGATAACTAATTGATAATGACCCTAAACCACAGCAGGGCTCCTGGGCAATCCAAAAGCAGTTCTGAAACTGATTCTCAAAGTGACTCGTAAACCCTTGTCAAAGTGAGGAGGCGCGAAAAACAAAACCCCTCCTTTTGAGAGGGGTTGAAGTCAATTTTCGAAATCTAAACCGATGAACCGAGTTTAGTTACGTGAGCGACAAACAAGTTTGTCACAGTGAAGAGAGTTCAGTGAGCCTGCAGGTGCAGAAATATTGTTGTCCATGATGTTTGTGAGTTTCTTTAAATCATGGAGCCAAATTCTTTCAGAGTCTGAAGGCTGAGGAATTAAAGAGATGTTGAGTCTGTAATCGCCTTCAAGTGTATCGACGATTTGTTCAACCTGCACCAACTCAGGGCTTCGCGCGAAAGCCGCCGGTGAAGCGGATAAGACGGCTACAGAGGCAACTAGGGCAAGGGCGAATGCAACGACAGATTTCATATTTCTCTCCTGATTGGGACCAAAAGGGGTCCAGTCTCAAACTCATGCACATATTAGGCAAAAACAAAGCCAATTCCAAGTCTTCTTTAAATTTTGTTCGGAATATTTACATAAGTAAAATCAAAGCCTTAGAGGCCGCCTTTTATCCTCACTCTCAATGGATCTGGTGCATTTTGGCTCTGCTCTGGGGAAAAGCGCGTCAGTCTCGGTGAGGCGACTTAAGCCCAGTTAACAAACTAGTCAGTTTTTAAAAGAATAAACCCCGATTAAAAGCAGACCGAAAAGTGAAGTATGAAAAAACTCATACTTCAAATCATCACAATCGGATCAGTCGGAGTTCTTGCCTCAGCTTGTGCTCCGATAGGAAAAGAAGCCGCCAGCAAACTGGCTTCAGAAACCACAGCGAGCGTCGCGTGTAAGAGTGCAGATAGTTACTTTTTTAATTATCTCAACTCGATCGCACTTAAAGGCGAGAGCTTCCCCGCTCCCGAAGTTGTCGAAGCTTCACTTCGAGAAAAGCTTGAGTCCGACTTCGAGATGGGACGAGTCAAGGTTGCAGATAAAGCCAAGCTCGAGGATTTCATTCAGCACTATATGGCGATGTATAAACTTACTTCGCAGGAGCTTCCTGAAAAACTCGAACTTAAAGATCCACAAGAAATTTTTGCGGCTCTCTCAGGTCTCGAACTAGGAGATCGCACCACTGAAGCAAAAAGAGAACTGCAAGACAAGTGGGAAGCTATTCGGAAGCCCTTGGTACTTGCGGCAGCAGATTTAGAAGGGGGCTGTGAAGAGCCTCCCCCTGAGCCCGACGCTGAGTTTGTAGAGCCTCTCAAAACTCCTTTGATCGAAGCTCTCCAAAAAAATTATCCACCGGCTGTATTTGGTGGGATGAAGGCAGTTGCCGTCTCTTACCAAAGTTGCGATGTTTTAAACTTAAAGCCTATGGATGAGGATTCTCCCTCGGTAAAAGGTGTTGAAGTTTATGGTCGCCATTCAAACGGAAGCGGAAATTTACGTCGAATTGCATCGCTTTCTGATGTTCAGCGAACTCACTATTACATCCGCGATCAGTATCAACCCTCTACTTCTTGTTTTAACGTGCGAGAGAAGCCTTTGATCTACGATTACGGCGGAAAGCCCTATGCTTCTTCGTCGATGAGTTCTTCTCTTGATATGTTTAAGAATGCCGGAAGCGGCGCTCCTGGTTTAGGAATCGATTGCAGCGGTTACGTTTTTACCGCTCATGCAACTGCGGGTCTTAAATGGAGAAGAGATCAGCCCCTTAAGGCAAGCCAAGTGTCAGGGATTAACTCTCGTATGATGATGAATCCTCAAGATAACGGTCTAACTTGTATGGCTAAAATCACAAACGCCGACATTAAGCCGGGTGATGTGCTGGCTTCTTCAGGTCACGTGGTGTTGATCGATGCAGTAGGTTCAGATCCGTTTGGTGTTGGACATATAACAAAAGAGTCTGATTGCAAAACTTCAAAGATTTCGGCTTCGCGGTTTAATTTTGTAATTTCTCAGAGTTCTCCCAGCAAAGGTGCGATCGGTATTAACCGTATGCAGGCATCTGAATACTTTCCTACCTCTTCGAGCATGTATGAAGCTCTAAAAGTGTATGCGGTATCGGCTTGCCTTAAGCGCTTTGGAAAAACCAAAACTCCGAGTTCAAGCAAAGCCTCAATCACTCGTCATAAAGGCACCAGCGAGTGCAAGACCGCTCCGGTCAACATGAACAAACAAGAGTGCTTAGCCTCTTGCAGAATCTAAAAATTTGATAGAGCTCGCAAGCACTGCGAGCTCAAATTCCTTTCAATTCAAGATTGTCAGACGGCGCTGCCATGCGCCGTAATTATTGGTTTTAGCCTTCGCTGTTCGGTGCTAGAGTGGCAGCCAAATATTTAGCCAGCATTATCACAACTCTTTGGGCCGGCTCAAAAGCAAAGGATTTTAAATGAATATCGAAGAAGGCAAAGTTGTCGCGTTTAGTTACGTACTTAAAAACTCTAAAGGCGAAGAACTTGATCGCGCGGACGCGGGCGATCCACTTTATTATCTACATGGAAGCCACCAGATTGTTCCGGGTTTAGAAGACAAACTAATTGGCCTCAAAAAAGGTGACACCAAAACAGTCGTGGTTGCGCCAAAAGATGGCTACGGAGAAATCGTTCCAGATCTAAAAATTAAAGTAGATCGTTCTCAGTTTCCTGAAGGCTTAGAGCTTAAAGAAGGCATGCAATTTTCTGCCGACGTCGGAGGAGGACAAGAGCTTCCTTTTAGAATTTTAAACGTGGGCGAACAAAGTGTTGAAATTGACGGCAATCATCCTTTAGCTGGTGAGGCGCTTCATTTTGATGTCACCATCCAAGAGGTTCGTGATGCCACTCAAGAAGAAATGTCACATGGCCACGCACATGGTCCCGGTGGACACCACCATCACTCATTTCAGACTGTAAATTTAAACCAAAAAAAAGAGCCGTTTCCGTCTCTTTTTTTTGTAGAATGTGATTAGAGTTCTAAGCGTAAGCCAACACGGTGGC
>CAZDFM010000197.1:0-1377 GCA_964504465.1 uncultured Pseudobdellovibrionaceae bacterium
GGAGAACTTCAGGAAGCCGACGTCGAAGCCCTTCTGCCGGATCAGCACGCCCTGAGAGCACTCATCGGCCGAAAATCCAATACTCCGCAAACACTTAAAGCCGACAAGTCGCTACCTGAAGGTGCAACTTTCGAAGAAGAACGCCAGGCAAAGTTTTTGTGGGGCAATGAACGCACCGGCGCAGATCCTACAGACATCACTCGTAATCGTAAGTTTGTAGAAGAAGCGGCCTCGCCCCTTGATTTGCCAAACGGCTTTGAACCTGAACTTTGGGTGAATGATTCAAAAGGCCTCGTCATGGTTTCAAAGACCGGGCACGTGGTTGCCTTTGACTGGGACGGAGGTTTGTTGTGGAAGTTCACTCCTCCCGAGAACATCAGCTTCTTTAGACCTTTGGTACTTGCGGAGCAGGTTGTTCTGGCTTCGAGGAAAGGTCAGATCTATTCTCTCGGCCGTGAGGACGGCGAACTACAATGGTATATCCCGCTCGCTCAAGAAAGTTTTTCGGAACCGATTCTTAACGGCAAAAGTTTTTTAATTGCAATCCGTCCGTACACCCGAGAACTTAACGGTCCACCCAAGACAGAAGATCCTAAAAAAGAATTTGAAGATGATCTTTCTCCCGGCATTGCAGAAGTAGATTTGCGCACGGGCCAGTGGCTGAAGATGTCCGCTCCGCTTCCGTTCGAAAAAGAAATCAATTGGACTATGAAAACAAATAACCGTTTGTTTCTTAGCCAAAATAAAAATCTTTTTCAGATCGAACTTCCTGGCCTTACTTTAAAAAATAAAAAAGATTTCGAAGCTGATATTATTTCTCCTACTTTGCTCCAACCCGACAACTTGATCGTGCCGACTAAAGATGGCCGGGTTTTTGGGTTAAAAGCAAATTTTGAAGTGTCTTTTGAAAGTGATCTGGGTCAATCAGTTAGCACCCCTCCTTTGTTAGTGCCCATTCATAACCGTCTTGCACTCATCACCGACAACGGATACTTGCACGTGATCACCGCCGATAAAGGTGAAAGAAAATGGCGCTTTAATTTACAAAACGAGAGCGCGAGCCATTTAGGTTTTTCTACTCGCCTCAACGGAAAACATATTGAGCAGCTCAATCTCGGATGGGTTTACAAAGGCTGGTCTCTTTGGGTTCCTTGCGTGAAGGATCGAATTTGCATTTACAATCCAGCTGAAGGTCAAATTATCGATCGGATTATTTTGACTGGCAGTTACATGGGTGTGCCTTACCTTAAAGAAAAAGCCTTCTACTTCGTACTCAAAAAAGACCAGCAGTGGAAGATCAGCCGCGTGATTGAAAAGTCCCAGGCTGAACGAGCCGCCGGTGCAGAAGAAACTCCAAAAGCCGAGAGCAAAGCTTCC
>CAZDFM010000197.1:1387-5588 GCA_964504465.1 uncultured Pseudobdellovibrionaceae bacterium
GCCGCCCAAAACTTCTACAGGTGCAGAAGTTTTGGGTAGAGCCCCATTTATTGAACACGTCTCAATATAAAACTCTCGTAGTTTCAATATCTTAAGCTGCATTTTGACGGCATAAGTTGTGCTCTAAATGAGCCTAAGATGAAAAGCCTCATTGGGTACTTCAGCTCTAGTTTACTCCTTGCCCTCTCCCTCGGGTCGCAGTCGAGCTTTGCCGCACTCTACAACTGTGAAATTGATGGCAACTCGGTTGTCCGCACCGCTCAAGGCAAAGATCTCAATTTGAGACTCAGTGGCGAACACACTTGCTACGGCGAACCTCAACCTATGCAACTCACGATTAACGGAAAGACTGAAAATGTTCCGCATCGTTTAGTTGGAACCAACGACGGCAAACTGTATTGGGTGGCTTCTCAAGCTGCGACAATAGGTGAAGTCTTACCAAGTTTTGGAAAACCACCTGTAACTTCTGGAACCGTAACTGCGATCACAGCTCCTGTTGTGGGGAGTCCTATCGTAGGCTCCCCTGTTGTTGCGCCTGACGGACGCGTGACCGTGACTGTCATGGCCGCTTCTCCGGCTACAACACCTGCTCAGGTTACGCCTACAACACCTGCCGCAACTTCTGTTCAGTCAGCCGTATCTGCAATTGAAAGTGCCGCTCCCAGCGTTCAGCCGGTTACTGCCGCTGTTGCTCCTTTACGTTTTGATCGAGGAGCGAGCCAACAGATTCCAAACTTAATAGTTGAGAATTTGCCAGAGACTCCCGCATTAGCACCTTCTACCGAAGTTAAAACGCAAACGCCTCTGCTGAGTGACAGTTATTTTTCAAAACCGATTGCCATGCCGAATGTCCAAGAGTCGTTGGTGAATTTTAATATCGAGAAAGGTTTTAGGCTCAGAAGTTCGCCTAAGATTGCGAGCAACAATATAGTCGGCGGAACTCTCGGCCCACAAGATGGGCTAAAACTCGTTTATGAGAATGGAACTTTGGCTTCTGAGGATGGGTTCGTAAAAGCTAAAACCGCAAGCGGCGCACAGGTTTGGGTCCACGAATCGGCGCTTTCGCTTTCTTATTCGGGCCAAGACCACTTGTTAAACCAGCATCCGCAAAGGGCAGCCCTTGCGGTTTCGCAAAGTGTTTTTAACGGTGACTCAAGTTTACAACAACGAGTTGCAGAACTTCGTGCAGGCGTTACACCAAAAGTTGAAGATCGCGCTTCTGCCATCGAAATACAAAGGGCCGAACAAAAACTTTTACGCGAGCAACAAGCGGCCCGACGCCGAACTCAGAAGGCGACTCCAAGTATTACAGCGCCTACAATTACAGCGCCCATAGTTACTGCGGCCTTAACGCCACAAACTGAAGACGCGCCCACAAGCGTGGTGCCAAACACTCCCGCCACTATTATTCCGAACGCTCAAACAACTTTAGAGGCCACGGGCGGCGTCTCTCCACAAGACATCTACGCACAACTTGGAATCACAGATGTTGAAAACCCCGTGTTAAGACAACAAGTCGACCAAGCCGCTGTAGCAGCCGTGAACCAGCCATTTCCGACTGCTCGCCCAACAAACCTTAAAGAAATTCGTGCTAAGTTTGCTGAGTCCAAAACGGATGAAGGATTTGGACTTGTTCCGTCTAAAAACTGGGGAACCGTAACGGCTCAGAATTTAAATTTAAGAAACGCACCTGGAACTAAAGGCACAAGTGTCATTGGTAAAATGACCCAAGGTGGCCGTGTGGCCGTACTCGAAAGCAAAGAGGTCGAAGGCCGCAGATGGCATAAGGTGATCCCCTTCGACTGCCAAACAGTAATTGCCGAGGGTGGAGACCCTAACATGGTGTCAGAAGATCCTTGCAACGCCGTTTACTGGGTTGCGGGTTCAAATATTGGAGTGGCAGCGGCTCCGACGCTCGCAGAAATTCAGGCTCGCCCTGCTCCTCAAGAATTTACAGAAGCAGGAGCTTGCGCAAATTGCATTGGCATTGCCGCGATCAACAGTACAATCGAAGATTTAAGTGAAGAGATTCAAGACGCCGTTGAAGAAACGAACGCGTCACTTTTTGAAGAGTATTTAGAATTTCAAAAAGGCTTTTTGCAGAGACATCCCATTCCTAAAGGTTGGGGCGTTGATAAATGGGCCCGTACAAATAAAGCCCTCTTTATCGAAGAGATGATTCAAAAAATGGGACTTAAAAAAGCGAATGATGCTGTTCTTGTTTTGACTGCCTTCGGAGAAGCACGGGGCTCAGGTCACGGCCGAAACAAGACAATGTGGGATAATATGGCCGAAATGTCGACCGTCATGACCGTAATCGACAACCGTGCGAAGACAAACTACTACACTCAAACTTCGTTGGTTAATGACTACTCGCCCGCGTCTGCGCAAATGCGCGCAGCTCTTCACCCGAATCAGTTTTCGGTGTGGAATACGGGCGACACAAACTTGGCGACCATGATGGTCACGGGGAGCAGTGTCGTACGGCAACATGGCGACCTGCAGTCACTTTCAAGAGCCTTTGAAACACTTCAGATGATGGAGTCTGGCGACATTCAACCCATGGGTCGCCTTGCATCTGTTAAAACTCGCCATTACCATTCACGTAATATGTTAAAAGGTTTAGTCGCCTGGGCTCGAGGTCAACGTCATATCGCAACTCCGCAAGTGATGACGCCGGACGGTCCAAAAGTGATTACAAGCCATATTATTTACGAGGATATCCGGTAGTATGAAACAGCTTCGAGTTCTCTCCATTTTACTTCTTCTTTTGGGCAGCAACGCCGCTGTAGCCAAAGATTCTTTGAATCTTTCAGAGATCAATTGCAGCTCTGCGGTTAACTCAAAGACCCTCACTATCCCGAAATTAAAAGTAAGTTTGAACCTTTCAAGCGCCCTTTCAGAATCAAAAGCAATCTGCCAACTGATAGAGTGGAAGGGCTTAAGATTCATACAAGTGCAGTACCCTACCAAAAAAACTCTCTCCTACTCGAGTCAGCAAAAAACTTCGCGAGAACTTGAGGTTTTTAAAATCGACAACAAACTTGCGAACAAAAAAAGTAAGAATGAGCCTCTCATTATCGAAAACATGGCCGAGGTCACAAACACTTGGTCGATCGAAAAGGGTCATCTTTTGATGCGCCTTAAATCAAAGGACAATCAAGGCCTGCCAATATCGCTTAACGGTCATATCTACGACCCTAAAAAGAACAACTTCGTAGATTACCAAGTCTTCGCACTTCGAAATGGCTGGGATTACAAAGAATAAGCCTTAAGCTTTTCGAGGTAATTCTTAAAAACAGAATCAAACTCGACCACTTCTTTAACCACTGTCGTTGCAAAACGCCTTGAGGGCTCGACGAATTGGTCGTGCATGGGTTTTACCTGATTAAAGAATTGCTTTCGCACACCCTCTTCAGCGCGTCCGCGCTCATTGATATCTCGCTCTAATCGGCGTTTAAATCTTAAACTTTCTGGCGTATCAAAAAATACCATCTCATCAAACTTAGCTCTTAATTCGGGCGGATGAAAAATCAGGATTCCATCAACAATGATGATCGGTTTTGGTCTTATCCGAATAGTTTGGGTTTTTCGAGAGTGCGTTACAAAATCATAGGTCGGGATATTTACTTCATGGCCGGCCTTTAAATCGGCCACTTGCGAAACAAGCAAGTTAAAATCAATACTGTCAGGGTGATCAAAATTTACTGAGCCCCCGTCATAATCAAATTTTTTACTTTGATCAAAATAGAAGTTATCTTGGCAGATGATTTCGCAGTGTTCTTCCCCAAGCTCGGCTTTGAGAGCCTCGGCAAAGTAGGTCTTGCCAGATCCGCTGCCTCCGCTTACTCCGAGTAAAAAACTACTTTGTTTGGTAGAGCCGGTCACCCGCGTCTCCTAAACCTGGAACCAAATAACCATTTTCATTAATTTCTTTTTCAATGCTCAACGTGAAAATCTCAACATCAGGATGAAAATGTTCAATACGCTTCTGTGCGAAATCGCTTAATAAGATCGTTAGAATCTTGATCTCTTTGACTTCATAACTTTTCAGGCGATCAATGGCCGCAATCATCGTATCAGCAGTTGCCACCAACGGATCACAGAGAATTGCCATCCGGCCTTTGATATCTTCTGGCATCTTAAAATAATATTCGACAGTGTTGTGAATAAACTTATCTCTGTAGATTCCAATAAACCC
>CAZDFM010000198.1:0-5582 GCA_964504465.1 uncultured Pseudobdellovibrionaceae bacterium
TATCTAAAGGTCCACCCTAAGAATGAAATCCGATTCATTTTAATCTCATTCATAGACGTGAGACGGAGGAAAATTTTGCCTCATTTTCGAACCCGCCTATCGGACGAAAGCTAGATCGGCCGCGAGGTTCGTAGATTAAAGACGGTAGATGGGAAACTTCTCGCAGAGTTCTTTCACTTCTGAGCGAACTTTGCGAAGAACAGTTTCGTCTTGCGAATTCTTTAAGACTTTCGCAATCCAGTCTCCAACTTGTAGCATCTCAGACTCTTTCATTCCGCGAGTGGTGAGGGCCGGGGTTCCGATTCGAATTCCGCTGGTAACAAAAGGTGAGCGCTTTTCGTTTGGAACCGTATTTTTATTTACGGTAATTCCGGCCTGATCCAAAACTTGTTCGGCATCTTTGCCGGTAATTTCTCGGTCCGATAAATCAAGAAGCATTAAGTGATTGTCGGTTCCACCACTCACAAGTTTAAATCCGTTTTCCATTAAGCGCCCAGCAAGAGCTTTTGCGTTTTTAACCACTTGTTCTGAGTAAGTTTTAAATTCAGGTTTTAAAGCTTCACCAAATGCAACGGCTTTAGCTGCAATAACATGCTCTAAAGGGCCACCTTGGATGCCTGGAAAAATCTTGGAGTTGAGTTTCTTTGCTTCAGTTTCTTTGCAAAGAATCATTCCGCCGCGAGGACCTCGCAAAGTTTTGTGTGTGGTAGTTGTAACAAAGTCCGCATAAGGAACAGGGTTGGGGTGAACACCGCCCGCAACAAGTCCCGCAAAGTGCGCCATATCTACAAGTAAAGTCGCTCCAACGTCATCAGCAATACTTCTAAAAGCGGCAAAGTCTAAAACTCTTGGGTAAGCTGAGTAGCCCGCGATCAAAAGTTTAGGCTTATGTTGTTTTGCGGTGTCTCTGATCTTGTCGTAATCAAGAAGTTCAGTCTTAGGGTCGAGTCCATAGTGAACCGCCTTAAAAAGAATTCCGCTAAAATTAACAGGTGAACCGTGAGTTAAGTGCCCACCATGTGAAAGATCCATTCCTAAAATGGTGTCTCCAGCAGTCGCTGCTGCAAGATAAACCGCCATATTGGCTTGCGAGCCCGAGTGAGGCTGAACGTTGGCGTGTTCGGCGCCGAAGAGTTTTTTTGCTCGGTCGATTGCAAGTTGTTCGACTTGATCTACGTGTTCACAGCCGCCGTAGTAACGTTTACCGGGATAACCCTCAGCATATTTATTGGTAAGAACTGAGCCCTGAGCTTCCATAACCGCAAGTGAAGTGTAGTTCTCTGAGGCAATCATTTCGAGGCCGTACTCTTGGCGCTCTTTTTCATGGGTCATAAATTGATAAAGTTCTGGATCTTGATTTTTAAGTAGCATTCTCTTTTACCTTTCGAGAGCTGTTATTCAGGGAGTTTCCAAAGTTTTTCAACACGGGCAGTATGGCGCCCACCTTCAAATTCTGTATTCAAAAATACAAGTACAAGTTTGGCCGCGTCTTCAAGAGTGATCCAGCGTGAACCGAGGCAAAGCACATTGGCATTGTTGTGCTGGCGGCTTAAACGAGTCATGTCTTCGTTCCAACAAAGGGCTGCACGAATATGCGAAAAGCGATTAGCTCGAATCACCATGCCCTGACCAGAGCCACAAATCAGAACTCCAAAAGTACTTTCGTCTTGGATTTTTTCAGTCAACTCATCCGCATAATCGGGATAGTCGACAGAGTCCGCACCAAAGGGGCCTAAATCCTCCCAGGGGAGTTCAGGAAGCATAGTCTGAAGTTGTTGTTTAAGCTCGTGGCCGGCATGATCTGAGGAGATATAGAGCTTTTTAACTTTGTCCCTGGGAAGGATGCTCACTTTAACCTCCGGTAAAATCTAAGGCGCTTAATTCAAGCGCCTTAATCACTCATTACTAATCAATTCGCGAAAAGATCAGGCAAGAGTTTGTCCCGCCAAAACCAAAGCTGTTATTTAATACATGTGTCATACGCCGCTCACGTGCTTGGTGAGGAACATAATCTAAATCACATGATTCACTTGGGTTATCTAAGTTTATAGTAGGGGGCACGACACCTTTAGTGAGCGCCATAATAGCGTATACACTTTCAATTGCGCCCGCTGCGCCTAAAGTATGGCCGACCATGCTCTTGGTTGATGAAACCCAAAGTTTTTTTGAGTGCTCACCAAAAACTCTTTTGATGGCCTCAGTCTCAATTTCATCTCCCACAGGAGTCGAAGTTCCGTGCGCATTGACGTAATCAATTTTGCTCGCATCTAAACTTGCGTCTTTAAGAGCCGCGAGCATCGCACGAGAAGCACCCACTCCACCTGGAGAGGGGTTTGTCATGTGATAAGCATCTGACGAACTTCCGTAGCCCGTGAGCTCAGCGTAGATTTTTGCTCCCCGTTTTGAGGCATGTTCATAATCTTCAAGAATAAGAGTGGCCGCACCTTCAGATAAAACAAAACCATCGCGGTCCCGGTCCCAAGGGCGAGACGCCTGCTCAGGATGAGAGTTACGAGTGCTTAACGCTTTCATCGCAGAAAAACCACCAATGGCCATTTCACTTACGGTTGCTTCAGCACCACCAGTTACCATCACATCACAGATTCCATCACGAATGTAGCGAGCCGCTTCTCCAAGTGCATGAGCACCTGAGGCACAAGCAGAGGTAGCTGTAAAGTTCGGGCCTTTAAGCCCATACTTCATCGAAATATGTCCAGGAGCTAAGTTTGAAACCACAGCCGGAATAAAGAACGGAGATATACGGCTAGGTCCGCGTTCAACAAAAGTTTTATGTTGAGCTTCGATATAAGGAAGACCGCCGATACCAACACCGACTAAAGTGCCCGAGCGCTCTTGAAGAGCTTCGGTAAATTCAATCCCAGAATCTTTAACGGCCATTTCGGTCGCTGCAAGACTCAAGTGAATAAAACGATCCATCTTTTTTTGTTCTTTTTTAGGTACATAGTCATCGGCATTAAAGCCTTTTATTTCACCCGCGATTTTGGCGTCGAAACGTTCAGGATCAAAGCTCGTAATGAGCCCAATACCTGACTTTGCATTGACGAGGCTGTCCCAATTTTGATCTAGATTTAAACCTACAGGGGAGATCACTCCCATGCCGGTCACCACAACTCTTCGCTGTGTTTTAGACGGACGAGAAAATATACTGTCGGACATACTCCGGCCTCCCATTAGAAAGCCAGCAATCCATTTGCTGGCTCATCAGAAGTCTTAAGCTTTACCTTTTGATTCTAAGTATTTTACCACGTCATTTACGGTACGAAGCTTTTCTGCATCTTCATCCGGAATTTCAAGGTCGAACTCTTCTTCCATTGCCATTACGAGTTCAACGATATCAAGGCTGTCAGCGCCAAGGTCATCGATAAAAGAAGCCTCTGGTTTTACTCTCTCAGGATCAACTCCCAATTGTTCTTCGATAATTTTTGTTACTTTTGGTTGCATAGACATTTCTGCCTCCTCTTTCTTGTTATTAAAGTTCTAAATCAAAATTACATGTAAAGGCCACCATTCACATGAATGGTCTGGCCGGTGATATAGGTTGAATCATCTCCGAGTAAAAATCCAACTGCGCTCGCAATGTCGTCGACTTGCCCTAAACGTCCTAGCGGGATCTTATCAGAAATTTGTTTTTTCATATCTTCACTCATCGCATCGGTCATATCCGTTACGATAAAACCTGGCGCCACACAGTTGGCGCGAATTCCACGTGAGGCAATTTCTTGCGCGACAGATTTTGTAAACCCATCGATACCGGCTTTGCTGGCCGCATAGTTTACTTGCCCGGGGTTTCCTGTGTGACCAATTACAGAAGTTAAATTTACGATTGAGCCTTGGCGGTTCTTAAGCATGGATTTTACCGCAAGCTTTGTACATAAAAAGCAGCCGGTGAGGTTTACATCGAGTACCGATTCAAAATCCTCGACCTTCATGCGAAGTAAAAGCTGATCTTTTGTAATTCCAGCGTTGTTAACAAGACCGTGAAGGGTCCCCATTTTTTCTAAACATTCAGCAAAGCCTTTTTCAACTGACTCCGCATCTGAAACATTCATGTTTAAAGTAAAGTGGCCTTCACCAGGAAGCTCTTTAAGAACGGCGTCTGCAAGCTCAGGTTTTGAAGTGTAAGTAAAGGCAACGCGAGCTCCGCGCTCGGCCAAGACCTTTACGATCCCCGCACCGATGCCTCGGCTACCGCCAGTTACTAGAATATTTTTACCCTTTAAGCTCGACACAAAATCCCCTGAAAAACTTGGCCCTTACTGGAGCTGTTTTTCTAATGCTTTAAGTTCTTCCAGACTGCCCACATTGAAAGTCGTAAGCCTCTCGCTGTCAATTTTTTTAACTAATCCAGAAAGCACCTTGCCACAGCCAAATTCGATTAATTTTGTGGCACCCAGCTCTGACATTCTCGAAACGCACTCCACCCAACGAACGGGAGCCGATACTTGGCGAATTAAATTCTCGCGCAGAGTCGAAGCCTCGGTTACACCTTGAGCTGAAAAATTCTGCACAATAGGGAAGTCTGAGGCCTCAAAGCTCGTCTCAGTTAGGAGGCGACGCATTTCATCTTCGGCCGGCTTCATAAGGCTACAGTGAAAAGGGGCTGAAACTTTAAGCGGAATAAGCTTAATGCGTTTGCCTTCACCAAATACAGCTTCTGCTTTAAAATTAGCCTGTAACCAGTCGATCACAGTCTGTTTTCCACTAATGACAACCTGTCCAGGGGCGTTAAAATTGGCAGGTTCAAGCGGAATGTCGCCCGCTCCCATCTCGGCCCAGCGGCAAAGGCTCACGGATTCTTCAGGAGTGACTCCAAGAACTGCCACCATTCCACCTTGTCCGACGGGAACTGCTGACTGCATCGCCTGTCCGCGTTTTCTGACGGCCTTCACAGCTGAAGTGAAGTCTAAGCTTGCACCCGCAACTACAGCTGCATATTCACCAATTGAGTGACCCGCGGCACAGGTGGGCTTAAAATCTGTTAATGACTTCACAACTTGGTAAGTGACAGTCGAAACTAGTAAAAGGGCGGGCTGCGTATTTTCGGTTAACGCAAGGTCGGCTTCGCTTCCCGAAAAACAAAGCTTTTTAAAGTCGACCCCAATGGCGTCGCTTGCTTCTTCGAAGAGTTGTTTTGCAATCGAAAATTCTTTGTATAGAAATTCACCCATGCCTGGATGTTGGCTGCCCTGACCCGGAAAGATCGCTCCCCACATAACTTAATACCTCAGTAGAAGGCTTCCGCTTGTAATCCCAGCTCCAAAAGCTGTGAGAAGGATATTTTGCCCGCGCTGGATGCGTCCATCGCGGATGGCGCGATCTAGAGACACCACAACGGTAGCAGCAGAAGTGTTACCCATATCTTTGATTTCAACTACGACTCGTTCCATAGAGATGCCGAAGTGTTTAGCAACAGCTTCGATAATACGAATATTGGCTTGGTGAGGGATAATCCAGCTCACTTCATCGGGCGACATTTTGTTGGCCTCTAAAGCCTCATCGCAGGCCGCAGACATGGTGCGAACTGCATGCTTAAAGATCTCGCGACCCTTCATGCGCACATA
>CAZDFM010000199.1:0-5573 GCA_964504465.1 uncultured Pseudobdellovibrionaceae bacterium
AGTTGTAGGCGAGGGAGGGAGAATCTCGTGAGAAACAAAACCAATTTGGTTAAAAGCCATGTGAGGAGTAGGGACTGAAGTCTGTAAATTTAAGGCTTGTTCGTTTGCCATTGCTTGAGACGAAAGGACTTCAACGTAAAGCGTGTTCCAATGTTCCTTTAAAAACGACTGTATCGTACCGAGATGCACGTTAACCGCGCCTAGACCCCCAAACACCAAAGCAAAACTAAAGGCGAAAGATAGGGTACCAAGCCAAAGACGTCGCTTTGGAGTGATAGAAACTGTGCTAGAATTAGACTGGGGGACGGAACGTTTTTTCATACAGATAGTTAAAGCAAACGTGATGCCAAAATTAGCCAAAAAATGCCAATGATTTCAACGGTTTAAAATGAGACTCTGGGCGGCTTTGGACAACTTGTGGCCACAAAGAACAATTTTCGACGCTTCGTTTTGGGAAACATGAGCTCTGATCCAAAATACACCGCTATTGTGAGCGATCTTCATCTATGTGAAGAAGAGCCTATTAACACTCGCTTCCCCCTCTGGAAAAAATATAAAACAAGACAGTTTTTCTTCGACGAAGAATTCTCACATTTTCTCGCAGGCATAAAAGAAAAAGCAGAAGGCGAAAAAATCGAGTTAATTCTGAACGGCGATATATTTGATTTCGATAGCGTTTTATATCGGCCGAGTATGCCCCCATTTAGAGTGTCTTGGCTTGAAAAACGCCGTGGGATGCGGCCTCACGAACCCAAATCAGAATACAAAATCAAAAAAATTCTGAATGATCACCCGATCTGGATGAAGTGTGTATCGGACTTTATCAAAGAAGGCCATTCTGTGGTTTTTGTAATTGGAAACCATGACTTAGAACTTCATTTTCCTAAAGTTCAAGAGGCCATCCTTAAAGATCTAAATCTCAATGAAGAAGAACGCACAAGAGTAAGATTTAACGAGTGGTTTTATATAAGTAACGCCGACACCATGATCGAACATGGCAACCAATATGACCCTTACTGTATGGCCCAGGATCCGATTAATCCTTTTGTGAAACGTTTTAATCGAGTCGAAGTGCGTGTCCCTTTCGGAAATTTGGCGACTCGATATTTGATTAATGGCATGGGCTTTTTTAACCCGCATGCAGACGGCGCTTATTTGATGAGTTCTAAAGAGTACGTCGTCTTCTTTTTTAAGTATATGATTCTGGCGCAGCCGCTTTTAATGTGGACTTGGTTTTGGAGTTCGCTGTTGACGTTATCGCAGTCCTTTCTGGATCGCTTGCTTCCTCCAATCCGAAGTCCTTTAACGATTGAAGACCGCATTGAGCTCATTGCGAAAAAAGCAAATGCGACGCCAAGAATGGTGCGAGAACTAAAAGAACTGTTTGTCGCGCCGGCCGCAAGTTATCCTCTCATCATTGCCCGGGAGCTTTGGCTTGATCGCGCACTTCTCATGCTCATTGTATTTTTGCTTATCTTTCAGTTGTTCTTATTTATTAAAAGCGTTTTTGCGATCAGCGTGTTTTGGATTTTCATTCCTCTCTCACTTTTTATGCCGTTCTTCATTTTTTATTCAAAGTCTGTCACCTCAGAAGTGATTGAATACAAAGAGCCCAACGAAAAAATATTGGTACTGACGAGCTTGATCACTAAGGTTAAGCGGGTTGTATACGGCCACACGCATGTCGCAAGACATGAAGTTATAGGACCCGTCGAACATCTTAATAGTGGAACTTGGTCTCCCGCATTTCTAGACGTGGAATGCACTCTTCCTGTTGGCCAGAAAACTTTCGTGTGGATAGCACCGAGTGAAAGCGGAGAGCGCGAAGCAACTCTCCTTAAATTCGATGAAGGTGTGATTCAGTCGGGAGATGCCATAATGCGTCGTCCTAAAGCTTTGGCGCGTAACAGATAGGCATAATTTCTGGACGCATCGGGTAAAATTCGTTCTTTTGGGCGTAAACTCCATTTAAAACACATTTGAGATTGATTTACCCCCCTAATAAAAAATACCTTTATGGCTTGGTAACGTGTTGAAGCGATTGTTGTTTCGAACGTTGTTTAAAAATCGTTGGGAGGAAATATGGCTGACGTTCTCGTCGTGACTAGCAAGGTTAAGAAGTACATTAAAGATAATGGTGGCTGCAACACTTCATCTGAGACTGTAGACGTTCTCAGCAAAGCGGTAGAGCTTCTTTGCAAAAAAGGTGTTGATAGCGCAAAGGCAGACGGTCGTAAAACTGTTATGGCTCGCGATATCGTAATCGATCATCTTTAATTGGTTCTGAAATTTGAATGAGCATTGAGAAAGGCGCCCGTTAAGGCGCTTTTTCTTTTAAAAGCTTTTGAAAATCATCCCAGCTTAAAACAGCAACTCCAAGCTCCTGCGCTTTTTCAAGCTTTGAGCCCGCGGCTTCGCCAGCCAATACGTAATCCGTATTTTTACTAACTGAGGAAGAACTTTTACCACCTGCAGATAAAATCATTTCTTTAATTTGATCACGCTCAACCGGCAAGCTACCCGTAATGACGATGTTTAAACCTTTTAGCGCCTCACTTTTTGGCTGCGCAGTACTCGCTTCAAATTCAATCCCGAGTTTTATTAAGTCGTGGATCTCTTTCTTCAAGGTCTTCTGCATTAAGGTGTCGGCAATACTTTCTGCCATAGTTGGTCCCACATCCGGAACAGTCACAAGTTCTTCGGGAGTTGCAGCTACAAAATTTTCGAGACTTCTAAAGTGCGAGGCTAAAGTTCGAGCCGTTTGTTCGCCCACATGACGAATTCCTAATGCATAAATAAAACGGTTCAGGCTCGTTTTTTTACTCTTAGTAATACTGGCGACAATGTTCTGCGCAGACTTTTCGCCTTGGCGTTCGAGTTTTAAAAGATCGGTTTCTTTGAGGCGATAAATATCAGAGAAAGAGCTAACCAAACCTTTTTCAAGAAGCTGGGCAATGATCTTGTCGCCAAGTTTTTCTATGTTCATTGCCTTGCGAGAAACAAAATGTACCAGAGACTCTTTAAGTTTTGCCGGACACACAGGGTTCATGCAGCGAGTGACAACTTCACCTTCAACGAGCACGGCTTCAGAACCACAGGCAGGACAATCCTTTGGCATCTTAAAAGCTTTGCTTTTTTCGGGCCGCTTTGTGAGATCAACTTCAATAATTTCTGGAATCACGTCTCCAGCTCTATGAATCCAAACTGAGTCACCGACCCGTACGTCTTTTCGCTGAACTTCTTCTTGGTTGTGAAGAGTTGCATGCGTGATTTGAACTCCTCCAACCTTCACGGGTTCCATGATCGCGACTGGAGTGAGCGCACCCGTTCTGCCAACTTGAACAACAATTTGTTTTACTTTTGTCAGTGCCCGTTCGGGTTTAAATTTTGCGGCATTTGCCCAGCGGGGACTACGCGCGATTGTGCCGAGCTCTTCTTGAAGTCTGAGCGAATTGACTTTAATTACGATGCCGTCAATTTCAAAGGGGAGCTCATGGCGGAGTTCTTGAATCTGATTGTAGTACTCTTGTGCTTCTTTAAAACCTGTAACTTGAGTTGCAAGTCCGGCTTTAGGTGAGAGTTTCTTGAGTTTTTCGATTCCCACTGTAGGGAGCCCTAATTTTTTTAGTAACTGCATAAACTCGGATTGAGTTTGAACCGGGAGTTTTGAAACAAACCCATATGAGTAACAGAACATTTTTAACGGTCTGGTCGCAACAATTCCAGGATCGAGCTGGCGAATTGTTCCAGCCGCAGCGTTTCGAGGGTTTGCAAAGGTAATGCTACCCGCTTCTTCTTGGGCTTCGTTAAGGGTTTTGAAGTCGTTTTTTAATATCAAGACTTCACCCCGAATTTCGAAAATTTCAGAATTTGGGCTTTCGCGAAGTCTTAGCGGTAAGCTCTTGAGAGTTCGGATGTTTGAAATGACATTTTCGCCTACCTCACCATCTCCACGGGTCAATGCACCTACGAGAATGCCATTTTCGTAGATAAGCTCGACCGCCAAGCCATCAAGCTTTGGCTCACAAAAATATTCAATGTTTCCGGATGACCCTAATGCCCTATGAACCCGCTCGTCGAAGGCTGCGATATCTTCGATCGAATAAGAATTCTGTAATGAGAGCATGGGTTTTCGATGTTTAATTTTTTCAAATTGCCCTAGAGGCTTACCACCAACCCGAAGCGCTGGAGAATCAGGGGTTTGCAGCTCTGGATATTGGGCCTCAAGCTTTAAGAGCTCTTGGAAGAGCTGGTCATATTCGTAGTCACCAATCTCGGGTTGATCGAGAACGTGATATTGGTGGTCATGGTGAGCAATTTCGGCTCTTAATTTTTCAAGTTTTTGTTTGATCTGTGCTGTGGCGGACATGGGAGGAAGATAGCTTTCTTTCTTATTTGCAGAAAGTAAAAATAAACACAAATCTTGCTGCAGGGCGGGAGAGGGGTGGCTAAGCCAATACAACGTTGCCCCGCGAGCCTCATTCGACTACAACACTTTATTAGCCTAAAAAAGGCATAAACTCCGGAGTGAACTATGGATAATTCGGTCGTCGAAAAAGTCGCAAGTCTTGCGCGACTTAAGATTACAAAACAAGAACTCGAGGCCTTTGCGCCGCAGCTGAGTTCTATCATCAGTAATTTCGAAAAGATTGCGGCGATTAATACCGATGGAGTTGAGCCCTTGGTTACGCCGACAGATATGGAAGTCGTTTACCGTGAAGATAGAGTCGATCATTTTTATGCAATCACCCAAGCCCACGATCAAGCTCCCGAAAAAATGGGACAACTGTTTAAATTACCCCCAGTCGTGTGTGGTAAAAATTTAAATTTGAAAAAATGAGCCTCTTTGAACTCAAAGAAGGTTACAAAAAGAAAGATTTTAAACCCTCAGAAGTTGTTTCGAGTTTTCTTTCGCGAATCGAAAAGTTCAACAAAGACGTTAACGCGGTCGTTACTCTCAACGAAAAAGTCATCGATCTCTCGAAAGAGTGGGATAATAAAATCGCAGGCGACACGAGTCTGCTTGGCGGCCTACCCGTTGGAATTAAAGATATGCTTCTTACTCGCGGGTTGAGAACAACGGCTGCAAGTAAAATCTTGGCAAACTTTATTCCGCCTTATTCTGCGACCGTAGTAGAGCGTCTCGAAAAAAATGGCGCGATGGTTTTATGTAAAACAAATCAAGATGAATTCGCCATGGGATCAAGTAACGAAGTTTCATATTTTGGAACGTGCAAAAATCCATGGGATCTCACTCGCGTACCGGGTGGTTCAAGTGGCGGTTCAGCGGCATTTATCGCATCTGGTATGGGACCTGCTTCAATCGGAACAGATACAGGTGGATCGATTCGGCAGCCCGCAAGTTTTTGTGGAATCGTTGGAGTTAAACCAACCTACGGCCGTGTGAGCCGTTTTGGAATTGTTGCCTTTGCCTCAAGCCTTGATCAAGCTGGGCCCATGACTCGTACGGTTCGTGATTCAGCGCTTATGCTAGAAGCTATTTGTGGACACGATGAAAAAGACGCGACCACAGCAAAAGTTTCTGTTCCAAAATGGTCTCAGGCTATCAGTAA
>CAZDFM010000200.1:0-5567 GCA_964504465.1 uncultured Pseudobdellovibrionaceae bacterium
ACCGGAAAAAACGCTCGGTTGTACCAAGACCACTCTTCGAGCCTAAACTGGCAAGAACTGGGGATGAGATATTTAGGTTTTAAACTTTGAAGTTGCTCAAGCCATTCTGCCGGCAATATCTCTGACGGGGCTTCTGCAAGACGTGGTGCGATCACTTCAAGCTCTCTCATGGTCTGAAAGGGCCAAAGCACGAGATCCCACGTTGCGGTTTTTTTAAGAATGTCGAGAGTCTCTGGTGCGAGCCACGAGTCTACGACGTTTAATACGTTCAGTGCGCCTGCTCGGATATGAAAAATAGAATCGACGTCTTCGTCTAAGGCGCGTCTTGTGGTGACCTCAAAGCTTCCCAACTTTATTGTTTGATCGAGCTCGAGAGCGTGCACGTTTGTGAAGCCCAATGCTTTAAGCATCGAAAACATTTCTTCGTAAAGGCAAAAGATATAAATGGGGGTGTGTTTCGAAAGTAAATTTAGGCTTTCAAGTGAGCAGTGGTCGTCATGAAAATGAGAAATAATGACGGCATCGAAGTTTTCAGCCTTTATTTGCTCTGTATTAAACTGAACCTCTGGAAACGCGTAACAGTTGTGGCTAAAAGGGTTCTCAAAGATCGGATCAAAGATTATTCTGGAGCCATCGTATTCAAAGATGTAGCCCGCATGAAGGACCCGGGAAATTTTTAAAGACATGGCGCTGATATTGCGACCGGGCAAGCACAAACTCAACAAAAATATAAACAGGACAAAGGCTCGATTTTAGGTCTATGATCAGCGCATGGACATAAACCAGACCGCAGACGAAATTTTGAACGATGTTGAGCATATCTTTGTGCACCCTTTGGCAAAGTTGGGCGGCTTTTCGGTCAGTATCTATTCGATCTTGTATCTAATTGGTTTTATCATCCTGCTTTATTTTATTTCGAATCGCTTTAGAAAGTTTTTGTCAGGCCGATTGACCAATTACCGTGTGCATAATCCCAACGTTGACACGGTCATTTCGCTTGGACACTACGCGATTCTTCTGAGTGGTACCGCTATTATATTAAATTCGGCGGGCCTTAATTTAGGAGCTTTAGCGGTTGTTGCCGGCGCAATCGGTATTGGACTCGGATTCGGGCTACAAAATATCGCCGACAATTTTATTAGTGGTTTGATTATCATGTTTGAACGCCCCGTTAAAGTCGGTGACCGCGTTGATGTAGGTCAAGTGACGGGCCAAGTGTTGCGTGTAGGGATTCGTTCTACAACCGTTCTGACAAATGATAATATTTCGGTAATCATACCCAATTCTAAATTTGTGTCAGACCAGGTGATCAACTGGACACACTCAGGTGAAATCATTCGTTTAAGAATTCCGGTCGGAGTTTCGTATGACTCCGACCCCAATCAAGTATTGGCAGTCTTAAATAAAGTCGTGAATAACTCCCCTAGCGCTCACAAAGATCGTAAATCTGATGCAATCTTAGATAGTTTTGGCGAGAACAGAATTAACTTCGTCTTACGTGTTTGGACCCAGGATTTAGCAAAACGCCCGGGTCTTCTCCGTCACGAAATCAATATGGCGGTTTGGGAAGCTTTTAAAACCGAAAAAATCGGAATCCCGCTTCCGCAATTAGATCTTCATATTCGGTCAGTACCTGCTAAAGACCCAACGAGCAATTTATAACAAAGCATGAGGCGCCAATGGAGCAAAACCCAGCGATAAGAACTGAGTTTCCCGATTTACTTCAAACCTCGAAGCTCTTTATTCATCAACGCCGAGAGCTTGCCGAATTTTTTGGTTTTGAAACGCGCAACAAATACGAAATGGTGGATGCTGAAGGTAAAGTTGTCGCCTTCGCAGCCGAGCAGGGTAAGGGTTTACTCGGACTTGCTATGCGGTATTTCTTCGGTCATTGGAGAAGTTTTGAAATCCATTTTTTTAATCCTCAACGGCAACTTGTTTTAATTGCAAAGCATCCGTTTCGTTTTATTTTTCAAAGGCTGGAAATTTCGACTCCACAAGGTTTGCGTTTAGGCGCCGTTCAGCAAAGATTTTCGATTTTTAGTAAACGTTTTGATGTTGAGGGGCCGCAGGGCCAGGGGCTTTTTGAAATCTCGTCCCCCATTTGGAAGATTTGGACTTTTGACTTTCGAAGACGCGGCCAAGTGGTGGCTTCTGTGAAAAAGAAATGGTCCGGAGGCTTTTCAGAAATCTTCACCGACCGCGACAACTTCGCAGTCGAATTTCAAGATCCGCAACTGACTCAAGCAGAGCGGATCCTGACAGTAGCCTCTGGCATGTTTATCGATCTTCAGTATTTTGAGCGAAAAGCGGATTAGTCACACTCACCACTTTTAGTTCTTTGGTTTTTCCATCTCGCAATGGCCAAGTGATTGATTGACCCACTCGTAGGCCAATCAAGGCTGCGCCCACCGGTGAGAAAATAGAGATTTTGTGCTCTTCAATGTTTGCATCATGTGGATAAACCAAAGTTACTTCTGACTCTTTAGAGTTAGTTTGATCAATAAAGCGAACAGTAGAGTTCATCGAAACTACATCGGCTGGCAGTTCTTCTTGCGGAACGACCTCGGCTCGATCAAGCTCCTCTTCGAGGAATTCGGCTGATTCAAAATTTGAATTGAACAAAAGTGCCGAGAGTTTTTGAAAGTCTTCGTTTGATAAAATTAATTTAGATTCGTTTTCCATAAAATAGTCCTTTGGGCTTTTCTAAAGGAAAAGCGGGTAAGAAAAGTTAGTTTTTTTGTAGTGTGATGAAATGGCTTGAAGTCAGGCGGTTGAAAGTAAAAACTTCGGGTTCAACCGCCCGAAGAAATAAACTTAAAGCTCACCAGTAGGACACGGGTAAGTGAATAAGAAACCGTAATGCGGTTAAAAAGAGAAAGTTTCATTCACAATAGAATACCAGAACCTAGGTACTTAAGCCAGCTTTAGAGAGAAAGGGGCCCTTGTGAGGCCCCAAACCCGTTAAAACACCTTAAAATCTCAATTTTTAACGACTAGAACGGCTTGTTTTGGGTGCCGCGCTCATCGCACTGTCGCCGGCGCGTTTTTCTGATGGGCTTTCACCCGTCAGAACTTCTTTGGCTTGTTCAAAAAAGCTCGCATTAACGCTAAGTTCATTTCGAACATCTTTTACGCCAGAGAGGTGCTCCACACAGTCTTCGGCTAAACGTTTTGTGCGGCGATCTTCGACGTTACCTCGTAGAATCACAATGCCTTGTTGAACATCAACTTCAATGTCACTTGCATCGATATGGTGATCACGCTCTAAAGCATCACAAACTTGTTCTTTGATTCGGTCATCAGAACGGGTCCAGCCTTTAGGGCCTTTTCCGGCAAAACTTCGGCGCATTTGTTGAATCGAAGACGAACCGAAATTGTTGTCGCGGCCGTAAGTGCTGTAGTTGTCGGAATTGCTTCCGCCAAAAGAACTTCGCGAACTTGAGCCATAGGCGTTAAAACTTTGGCTTCCGCGTCCGTCGTAACTGCTAGGGCTATAGCCGCTGACATTGTAGCTGTTGAGGTTATCTTCGAAATTTCCTCGGCCATAATAAATATCGCTATTGTTGTTTGAACCATATTGATTTGATCCACGTTCGATTAAGCGGTCGCGGTCAAAGTCGCGGCTTTGCTGACGGCTTGATTCGCGGTCTGGGTAGCTGCTGCTTTGGTAACGGCTTGATTCGCGGTCAGACATATTGCCGCCGTAGCTTGGGCCTTGATAACTTTGAGAATTCTGTGAACCCTGTGAACGCCCATCGCGAAGACCCGAATAGTCAGGTGTACGTGAACCACGATCGTTGCTGTAATAGCTTTCAGAATCACGTCCTCGTGAACCTTGCTCTCGGCTATAGTAATCTCGATCCTCAGATTGTGAGCCACGCTCTGATCCAAAAGGAGAGTTTCCTCCGCGGTCCAATTGTCCGCCGCTTGGTCGGCTCATTTCGCTACTTCTATAACGGTCCCGTTCGTTCCAGTTTGTTGCCATTGAATTCCTCCAATTAAAAGGTTTGTAAGTGGCCATTTAAATAAAGGATCATCTTAAAACGATATGCGCTTTCAATCTTGTCGCTCAGTTGGAGAATATTTCAGGAAATCCCAATATACGGCTTTTTTACGGGGTAAGTCGGTATGTGTTGCGACTTTTAACGGCAACGATTAATTTATGGGAATCCGCAATTGAGGCATTAATTTGAGAACTTTGAGATATTTCATTTTATCTAGCTTGGTGCATCTCGGTGTCGTGGGGCTCCTATTATGGAGCTCTCACCTAAAGCACGACCCTATTGGTCCTCAAGACGGAAGTGTTGAGCTTGTTTCTTTTGCATTGATAGAATCTCAGCCTCAAGTTTTACCAAAACAAAAAAAATCCGTGGCTCGCGTAAAAACAGCTGAACAAGCAAAAAGTGAAGAACTCGCTTCGCAGCCTGAAAAGTTGGATTCCAGTCAGGTTGAAAACTCGGCTGACAGTGACACCGAGCAGGCACCGCTTGAAGCCGCCTCTGGTGCAAAAGGTGAAAGCGCACTTTCTCAATACCTATGGAGCGTCCGAACCATCGTCGAGAAAAATAAGTTTTATCCTTTATCCGCGAAAAGACTTCGACAAGAGGACACCGTGAAAACGATTTTTATCTTGGGTCGCGACGGCAAAGTAAGAAAGATCGAAAGTCTCACCTCTTCGTATAGCCTTCTCGCGGAGGCCGCAAAAAAGCTTCTTACCGAAAAAGCTACATTTCCCGCTTTCCCTCAAGAACTCCAAATGCAAAGCCTAAAGGTGAGCCTCGATATCCGCTTTTACCTCAACTAAGTAAAATATTGTAAGCTACGTTTTATTCGACAATTTTGTAGTGGGCTTTTACTTCGGCTTTGGGAAGCGCATCAAAGTGCCACCATTCGTGTGGAAGCTGAATGAATCCAGCACGCACCATCGCCCCTCGTAAGATGAAGCGATTTTGAAGCTGAGTTTTTGTGAGGGTTCCATCTTTTAAAAATTGCTCTTCAAGTTTTGGCTGCGCAAGCGGAGTAAAGCTATCAAAGGCCGTTCCCATGTCTAAAGGGGTTCCGGTTTCGTCCAGAACTGAAAGATCTAAAGCCATTCCGTAGTTATGAACCGAGCCGCCTTCGGGGTTCGCTACGTATTGCTCTTGCTCTGTTCCTTTAACATTGTTCCAGAGAACATACTGAACCGAGCGCGGTCTTAGCGCATCGTAAATGATAAATTTGAACTGGGGCTCAAAGGCTTTCAAGTTTCGGATTGCGGCTTCAAATTTTTTGTAGGCGACTTCGTGTAGGTAAGCTTTTTTAAAGCTCCCGTACATATTTTGTCCCACGAAGTTGTCTTCTGAGGCGTATTTTAATTCAATCGCAAGTGTAGGTCCGGGTGTTAGCTCAACAAATTCTTTTGATAAAATCGGCTGTTCCACTGCTACCCCCAAACGCCACACTTTGACGTTCGCAAAGGCTTACAGGGTTGGCAAGCTGAAATAAAAGGTGCTGCCCTCGCCCACTTTAGAATGAACCCCAATTTTGCCCCCGTGAGATTCGACCAAACTTTTCGCGATATAAAG
>CAZDFM010000201.1:0-5539 GCA_964504465.1 uncultured Pseudobdellovibrionaceae bacterium
CGGAACACGCACGCCAAACCCAGTCGTTAAAAAGCCAGGCGCCACTCTTCCTTCGATGGAAGAGATTATGCCAAAGTCTTACGGTGAACTTGTCGAAGTTTATAAAAAACTCGAAAAGCACTACCGCGACATGCAGGATATCGAGTTTACGATCGAAGCCGGAAAGCTTTGGATGCTCCAAACTCGTAACGGCAAACGAACTGCGGCCGCCGCGCTAAAAATTGCGACCGACATGATCGAAGAAAAATTAATCACCGAAGAAGAAGCTATTTTGAGAATCGAGCCAAAAAGCTTAGATCAACTTCTTCACCCTATGCTTGACCCCAATGCCAAAAAGACTTTACTCGCACAAGGTTTGCCGGCTTCTCCGGGCGGTGCCACAGGGCAAATCGTATTTAGCTCCGAAGATTCAGTTGCCTGGAAAGCTCAAGGTAAAAAAACTATTCTTGTAAGAGTTGAAACTTCACCAGAGGACATCGAAGGCATGATCTCGTCTGAAGGTATTCTTACCTCTCGCGGCGGGATGACTTCGCACGCAGCCGTTGTTGCGCGCGGAATGGGAAAATGCTGTGTTGCCGGCTGCGGTGATGCGGATGTTGATTACCACAAAAAACAAATGCGCATTAAAGGCTATGTACTGAACGAAGGTGATCAAATCACTCTTGACGGAAGCACCGGCGAAATATTTTTAGGTGAAGTTAAGACTATCGAGCCCAAACTCAATGATCACTTCGCTTATATTATGAAAGTGGCCGATAAATTTAGAACCATGGGTGTACGAACCAACGCCGACACTCCTCACGACGCAAAAATCGCCCGTGACTTTGGCGCCGAAGGCATTGGCCTCTGCCGAACTGAGCATATGTTTTTCGGCCCTGACCGCATTGATGTGGTTCGCCAAATGATTATGGCAGATCACCGTGAAGAGCGGGTCGTGGCGCTTGATAAGCTCATGCCCATGCAGCGCGCGGACTTTAAAGGCTTGTTTGAAAACATGAAGGGCTTTCCCGTTACAATCCGCTTTTTAGATCCGCCTCTTCATGAGTTCTTGCCTCATTCTGACGAAGACATCCGCGAAATTTCTAAACGCCTTGATTGGAGCGAAGATCGACTCCGCGGTAAAGTGCGAGCCTTGGCCGAACAAAATCCGATGCTGGGTCACCGCGGCTGCCGCCTTGCGATCACGTACCCTGAGATTTACGAAATGCAGGCCCGCGCTGTGGCAGAAGCTGCCTGTGACATCATAAAAGAGGGTGGAACCCTTGTTCCCGAAATCATGATTCCGCTGATTTTATCTGAAGGTGAACTCAAACGTCTCAGAGCTTTAGTTGAGCGTGAAGTCGAAGCTGTTCAAAAAGCTCGCGGCGTTAAATTTGATTACTTAGTGGGCACCATGATTGAGCTTCCTAGAGCGGCTCTTATGGCGGATGAGATCGCCCAGCATGCTGACTTTTTCAGCTTCGGAACCAACGATTTAACCCAAACCGCTTTGGGCATTTCGCGCGACGATTCTGGAAAGTTTCTGGCTACTTATACCTCTGAAGGCTTGCTTGAGGCCGACCCCTTCCAAAGTTTGGATCAAAAAGGTGTTGGCAAACTAGTTCAAATGGGGGTTCAATTAGGTCGGCGAACAAAAAAGGAACTAAAAATAGGGATTTGTGGGGAGCACGGGGGTGATCCTGCAAGCATTAAATTCTTCCACCAAGCTGGATTGAATTATGTGAGTTGTTCTCCCTATAGAGTACCGATCGCCCGCTTAGCGGCGGCCCAATCAGCGATTCAAGCAAAAAAAGAATCGCAGAAGCCACCTCTTAAAGCGACCAACATCGATACAACTGTGGAACCGGGGAAGGTCATACATTGAGAATCAAAAAGATTGAGCTAATTGGCTTTAAGTCCTTCAAAGATCGCACTGTCGTTCAATTTGATGCCGGAATCACCGGAATCGTAGGCCCTAACGGCTGCGGAAAATCCAATATCGTGGATGCACTCGTTTGGGTAATGGGCGAACAGTCGGCAAAACACCTTCGCGGCTCTTCAATGGAAGACGTGATTTTTGCTGGAGCCGATGGTTATGCCCCTATGGGAATGGCCGAAGTGTCGTTAACTTTAGAAAACGACGGCGGACCTTTTCCTGCACAATGGGCTCGATTTTCAGAAGTGATGATCACTCGTCGTTTGCATCGTTCAGGTGAATCCGAGTATTTGATTAATAAAGAACCCGCACGTCTTCGTGACATCCAAGAGATCTTTATGGACACCGGTGCGGGCTCAAAAGGTTTCTCAATTATCGAACAAGGTGCCATTGGTAAAATCATTACGGCTAAGCCAGAAGATCGCAGAACTTTAATCGAAGAAGCGGCCGGTATTACCAAATTCAAAGTTCGCAAACGTGAATCTCAAAGAAAGTTAGTTTCGACGGATCAAAACTTAGTCCGTCTTCAAGATATTATTGGAGAGCAAAAGCGCCAGCTTGATTCTTTACAAAGACAAGCTCAGCGTGCTGAGCGCTATCGTAATCTTAAAAACGAAATTCAAGACAAAGAACTTTGGCTTTCTTCAAAAACTTATCTAGGTCTTAGAGAAGAAATCGAAGCCGCTGAAACTATGTTCAACGAAGCTAAAGGCGAAGAAGTCAATGTGTCATCAGACCTTGGAGTTAAACAAGCCGAGCTTGAAACCTTAAAACTCGCAGTTGTTGAACAAGAAAAAGAAGTCGAAGCAAAACAAGTTCTGGCGCAAAAATCACAGAACACTGTTCAAGCTCTAGAAATCGAACTTCGCGAACTTTCGTTTGAAGTTGAGCAAGCTCGCCGTAACAAAGAAATGACCGGAAACATCTTAGGTCAGTATTCAGTTCGTGGTGATGCTCTTCAAAAAGATCACGACCAAGTTTCTGCTAAACTATCTGAAGTTGCAGAACTCGCTCAAAGTTTAACTTCTGAATTCGAAGAAAAGCGCGAGCGCTTTCAAGGCATTCAGTCTCGCATCCAAACTATTGACGATGAGTTAACTACAAAGCGCCGTGAGATGCTCACGGTTTCTCAAAGTGAATCTCACCTCGATGCAAAACATATGTCTTTGCAAGAAAAGCTCGAAGAGCAACAAGAACGCCTTGAACAAGGCCGCCTTGTCATGAACGAACTTAAAAACCAACAAGAAGAGTTCGTCGAGCGCCGTAATAAAATCTTTAAATCTTTAGAATCAGAGCGCCAGCTTCAACTCGATATCATGCGTGACGTAGAAAACTTTGAAGAAAACCTTCAAATGCTTCAAGCACAGATGAAAGAAAAACAAGTCGAAGTGGGTGAGTTCAAAGACAAGCACAACGAAGTTTCTTCTTTATTGTACGGACTCGAGAATCTTCAATCTAACTTCGAAGGTTTCGAAGAAGGTGTGAAGAATGTCATGCTTTGGCAGCGGACGCGCCAAGAGGCAGCGGCCGGCCAGGCGCATGTTGATGGGTCGGTCAGCGCCCATGTAGATTTCCAGCCTGTGGCAGAAGTGGTCGAAGTTCCCGAAGAGTATGAACTCGCAATGGAAGCGGCACTCGGCCAAAGATTCCAGTTATTGTTAAGCGATTCTTCAGAGCCAGTTTTAGACGCTGTTGATTACTTAAAAGATCAACAATCGGGACGTTCAAGTTTTGTCGCAAACGACTGGATCGATGGACAAGTCGCTCAAGCGCCAGAAAGTTTAAAAGAACAACCGGGTGTTGTGACGCTTTTAAATGACGTCGTAAAAAGTCCTGAAAAGTTTAAAGCTCAGGTTACTTATTTCTTAAAAGACGTAGTCATCGTGGACTCAATCCGCACCGCACTCCAATTAAGACCTAACTACCCAGGTTTTACTTTTGTAACTCAAGACGGGGACACCTTAACTGCCGATGGCGTATTAACTGGTGGTTCGTCAAAGAGTGTGGATTCAGGTCTTTTAAAACGTAAACGTGAAATTAAAGATCTATCTCAAAAACGTGAAGAGTGGGCGGGAAAGCTCTCTTTAGCTCAGGCTTATTTGCAAAAAGTTGAGTCTCAGGTAAAGAACGTCACCACAGAACTCGAAAATGCTCGTAAAGCTAAAAACGACAAAGAGATCTTGGTTGCAGGCCTTAAAAAAGATTTAGACCGCGCCGAAAACGAACTTAAAAATTCAGAAACTGCAGTCAACAAACAACAAAACGAAGTCAGCCGTGACGAAGCTTCAATGCTGACAGTTCAAGAAGATATGAACGTGATCCAATCTCGCCTCGAAGAGATTCGTGAGCGTAAATTCGAACTTGAATCTCGAGTGGCTGAACTTGACGAAGAGCTAAAAAATTCTCGCGGCGGCATTGATCAACTTCAAGCCGACGTTTCACGTTTAGGTGCAGAGTCGGCCTCGAAACGCCAAGAAGCTGAAGGTTTGAAATCTCAGCTCGAAATGTTAGATCGCTCTTTAAACCAAGTTAAAGACGAACTCCAAAAGATGTCTGAAGAGTCTGAAAAGAGCTCAGAGTCTTTATCATCAAACCAAATTTTGATCGAACAACGAAAAGTTGATCTTGAGCGCAGCATTCGCGAAACCGAAGCCGCTCAAAAAGACTACGCTCAAACTCGAGATCAGTACGAAAAAGTTCTTCACGAAAGCCGCGAAATCGAAGCTTTCGTGTCACGTTCTTTACATGCAATTCACGAACATCAAAGCCGTATCACTGAGTCTCAATTTAAGCTCGAGCAGCTTAAAATGAAAGAGCAGTACATCGTCGATCAAATTAACGAACGTTATATGATCCAGCTTTCTGAAGTTGCCGAAAAGTACCGCGATGTTGACGGTGACAAAAACGCGATCGACTCTGAACTTAAAGAATTAAAACTCAAAATCAGCCGTATCGGCGAAGTGAATTTGTCTGCGATCCAAGAGTACGACGAAATTATTGAACGCTATAATTTCTTAACTCAACAGTTCCAAGATTTAACAGACGCCAAAGAGCAACTTCGCAAAGTGATCGACCGTATTAACCGCATTTGTTCAAAACGTTTCAAAGAGACTTTTGATCAGGTTAACGAGCGCTTTACAAAAGTTTTCCCTGTCCTATTCGGTGGGGGAGAAGCCAAATTGATGTTGATCGAAGACGTCGAAAAAGGCGAAATGGGGATCGACATTATTGCAAAACCTCCGGGCAAGAAGAGCCAAAACGTAGGCTTGTTGTCGGGTGGTGAAAAAGCACTGACCGCGGTCTCATTAATTTTTGCGATCTTCTTAGTAAAACCAAGCCCATTCTGTCTACTGGATGAGGTTGATGCTCCTCTTGATGACGCCAACGTTTTCCGTTTCAACGATTTAGTGAAAGAAATGGCAAAACGCTCACAGATCATCATCGTCACGCACAACAAACACACCATGCGCGTAAACGATAAACTCTACGGCGTAACCCAAGAAGAAAAAGGCGTCAGCAAAATGGTCTCCGTAAACCTAAGCGCCGTAAGCGCCTAAAAGGTTCCGCCTAAAGGTTCCAGCTTCTTTTTTTGCGACCAAAAGCATTAAAGGCGCAGCTGCGCCT
>CAZDFM010000202.1:0-5510 GCA_964504465.1 uncultured Pseudobdellovibrionaceae bacterium
CCTAAACCAAACGTAAGCGATGGAGCTTTGCGACTCACACCAAAGTAACTACGAAACTGAAGTTCGGCTCCGAACCATTGATGACTTACAGGCTCAGTCGAGTCGTCTACGATCGAAGTTTTTATCTCTGAATTAAATGAAGTCTGATAGGTGGTAGAAATCCCAAAAAATGGCGAAAGCCAAAGTTTCGCATTTAAATTAAGCCCAGGCCCATAAGAAAAATAATCCCTGTACCAATAGGTACTTGCTGAATCGTTATAAAAAATCATGGGAGCGATTGTGAACTCAAGCACATTATTACGCGGGTCTGAGGCTTCGACTTTTCCCAAGTAAAGGTCTACCTGCTCTGGGGACCCACCCAGTACTATCTGCCGTAAATCTTGTACGATGTTTTTATCGTCTTCTTCTTTTACTTTTTCAGGCTCAACTTCTGTTTGAGATTCGGCGGCCTGCTCACCCACTACCTGTTGGGGCTCCGTGATTTCGATTTTTTTAACAACTTTGTCAGCGGTCTTTGAAGGCTCACGTTTGTCGGGTTCACTTTTTTCTTCTTTTGCAATTGCTGGAGGTGCTGCAGGAGGAGTAGCTGGAACCTTTTCAGCTTTAGCCGCCCCCGGCCGAATCGAATAACGATTTGAATCGTACTCGCCTTTAGTCGGTGTTCGGCCGCCCGATCTTAGCAAAATTGCAGAAGATGGATCGACTTGAGCATGAACCCTAGACATCAAGACGAGGTTTAAAATTACAATGACGAAAAGCAGACTGTTTTTCACAAAGATTTATCGGTTTTTATGCTCCACGACTTTATGAAAATTGACCAATCCACCTATTAAACTGCACACTAAATGAGTGAAGAAAAATATTCTGTTTTTATTACTATTCGTCGGCTGTTTGTCTGTGATTTCATTCTCGACTTTTGTCGACAACGCTCATGCGCAAATCCAAGAAAAAGAATCTCTTTATAAAAGTGCGATCGATGACTTGCTCACCATTCGAACAATTTCGGTTTTGCCGTTTTCAGATAATTTACAAGGTATCTATGCACGCCCACTTGAAGCCCACATTGTCGATATCTTAAAAAAATCTCATCGCTTTGATCTTCTTGAAGCTAATACTGTCGGCCCCATTCTTTCTCCAGAAGAACTTGAAACAAATCCAAAGCAAGCCGAACAGATTGCTTCATCGATTACGAGTGATGCCTTTATCGTGGCCAAAATTGTTAAAGGTCCAAAAGGTATTAACATAAAGCTAGATCTGTTTTTAAAACGAGATGCTAAACTTCTATTACAAGAGCAAATCGAAAATTATCAAATTTTTGATGTTGCAAATCTAAAAGTTCAAATGTCAGAACTCTTAAACACAATGCTTAGAAAAATCCCATATGAAGGGCGAGTGTTAAGCCGCGATGGAAATCGAGTTACGGTAAATTTAGGAAAACTCGACGGTCTTCAGGTTGATCAAACTATTTCAGTCATTCAAATTATCTCAGCAACTCGTCATCCTAAATTTAATTTTTTAGTAAGCACCGAAAAAGAAATTCTCGGAAAAATTAAAATTGCGAAAATCGACGAAACTTTGAGCTTCGGACTCATCATTACTGAAAGAGAAAAAAGCGCGATTCAAAAAGAGGCCAAAATTTCGGGCCTTGATTTTGTTACCTACTCTGGCCCCAATCCATTTCTTGGTGGAGAAGGTTCAGATGTAAGTGCGAGAAGTGACAAAGATGTCGCTTTCGGAAAAAATCCACAAATTTGGGTTCCAAAAGATCCGCCATCTTTTGGCCGCGTGGGCGCACAACTGGGTCTTGCAATGTACAGTGGCTCTATGCAGCTCTCTGCTGAGTCTCTTGAATCAAAAAGCAATTATTCGCCGAACGTCTTATTAGACGGCGAAATTTGGTTAACTCCTAACTGGACGATCTCAGCGCTATTGCATCAGGCACTTATTAGTGTTGATAATCCGCGCACCAATTCGTCACCAAGCAAGCTTGATCAAAGTTTTAGCCGTTATGAGCTTCTAGGTGGCTACACTTTTCGAGTGGGCCCTGACATTTGGGGAACCAACGTGAGCATTCAAGGTGGCTTTATGAATGCCAAACTTGATGTTCCTGATTCATCTCCAAGAGCTTTTACCACTACAACATTCTCAGGTTTTAAACTCGGGGTGATGGGTTCGTTTCCAGTCAGTGACGACCGTAAGTGGAGAGCTGGGGCGAAATTCTATTTACACCTTACAACTTCGCTACATGAGTCTCCTGCAACTTCTGGTGAGAAGAACGACCCAAAAGTGAATGAATTTGGGGTGTTTGGTGGTAAAAAAATCGCCGAAGATCTCATGATTACCGGCAATCTGGACTTCCTACAGTACACCTCAAGCTTTTCGGGTCGAGGCAGTGACGGCGAGATGGCCAGCAGTCTCTCTCAGCGATTCACGCTTATAACTGGCGGAATCAGCTATTTCTTTTAGAGATTTTGTTTAACTTCCTACACTAGGCTCTTTGAAAGTCTCATGCTAAGTTTGTGACTCTTTCACGTGGAGGTTACAATGCTGTCGATTCCCTCATTTTCTAAACTCTCTGATTTGCCTGAGACCATTTCTAAAAACTGGCCGCTCGCTTGGTCAGTTGCTAGAGCCGCAAACTACACCTTACAGCAACGAGCTCTTCCATTAATTGCCTATGCGGTTAACGGCAAAAAACCCAATCGTCCGCCTAATGAAGGTGAGTTTATCAAGTATGCATATCAAGAGATCTTCAGACTGCTACAAGAAGATGCTGAGAATATTAAAAACGGACTTTATCCAAAGAGCGTCTTAAAGCCCGAAAACCCTTTTGCACACTGGCTTCGTGTTTTTGACGTATTAAAAGACGGCATTTCAGTTGCTCGAAGGCAAAACGCCGGTGAGCATCAAGACCTAAGCAAAGACTTCAAAGAGGTTACAGAGGATCTTCCCGAGTACTATGTTCGTAATTTCCACTTTCAAACAGACGGCTATTTTTCTGATCACTCTGCGGAGATCTATGAACACCAAGTAGAAATTCTTTTCGCCGGCACTGCCGATCCAATGCGCCGGTTAATGGTCTCACTCGCCAAAGAACAAATAAAAGGTGACGGCAAAGGACTAAAATTTTTAGAACTCGGTGCCGGCACTGGAGCGCTGACAAAGTTTATGAAACTCGCTTACCCTAAAGCGCAAATTACAGCACTTGATCCAAGTGAAGCTTATTTAAAAAAAGCTCGTGAACAACTAGCTGACTTTCAGGGAATCAATTTTGTGCAAGGCTTTGGCGAAGATTTGCCTTTCAAAGATGAAACTTTTGACTTCGTATACTCTTGTTTTCTATTTCATGAGCTGCCGCTCCCAGTGCGCAAAAAAGTTATGGCCGAGTCTATGCGCGTATTAAAGAAAAAATCATGGCTTGGTTTAATTGATTCTTTACAGCTAAAAGATGATTCCCACTTAGATTGGGCTCTTACTCAGTTTCCAAAAGATTTTCACGAACCCTTTTATACAAACTATATAAAGCATCCAGTGGAAGATCTTTTTGCTGAAGCGCTGCCTCATTCAGCCTTCAGCAAAAAACAAGGTTTCTTCTCGAAAGCCTTGTTAGCTGAGAAGTTCTAGCTAAGGCTTTCGTCCAAGAGTCTTAACCTATACATAGCAAATGCGTTTGACTCGGTTCCGAGATGCCGTCACCCTTGATATACAAGAGGTGTTTATGAAGTGCGTGCAAGTTTTAGGTTTTTTGCTGTTGGTCTTTTCAATCTCTATGAGCATATCGGTAGCTGCTGCGGATAAAAAACCTAGTTACGAAAACTATAAATTAACTCTTGAGGCCTGCAGTGGAAACCGTGACCGTATTTACAATGAATACTTCTCTAATATGTACGGCTGTCGCCAAAAGACCATGAAAGCTTCCGAGACCGCTTTAGTACTAGTCGACATGTGGGGTAACCTTGGCAAGCCTGGTGGGAGAACTGTCAAATTGTTGGAGGAATTCCGACGTCATAATGTTTTCGTGATACATGGACATGGAGACGCCGTGCTTGATCATCCAAAATACCAACAGCTCCGATCAGAAGTTATGACTTTTCTGGGCGAAGACTTTTGTAAGGGTGAGAGCGGCATCGGCGGTGCCAACCGCAGAGCGCTGTACTCTTACAGAACGCCTCGACGCTATTGCAAAGAAAAGAAACCATCTAATTATTTAGATAAGATTGCAGACGCGGTAGCTCCACCTTTAGATAGAGAACGAGAATACGTAGTTAGATATGAAGATGAAATGCGCTATGTCCTTTATAAAAATAAAATTAAAAACTTAATTTATATTGGCGGCGCACTCGACGAATGCATGCTCCACAGAGGCTATGGAATAAATGCTCTCGTTGGAGTAGATGAAGAGCGGATGTCCCTTGATATCTATGTTCTAAAAGATCTCATTGACGACTTACCGCCCATCCTCCCAACGTCAGATGAATATAAAATGGATGTCCTGCTTGAGAGCATGAGCCAAAAGCTCGTTAAAATTTCGACATCAAAAACTATTCGGTTCGAAGAACTCAACTGAAGTGGCAGCGAAACTCCTTCTCGGGCTTTTCATTATATGTCCCTACATAGCCCTTGCGCATTCGAGCTCCAACGCAACATCCAAATCGTTTTTGGAATTACATACCTGTGGATTGGTTCGAGAACCATCTATCAAAAATCCCACGAGCCGTGATTACAAGTGCCGTCCAAAAAAATTCTTAGCCTCTGAAACAGCGCTCGTCTTAGTCGACTATTGGGAAAAACCCGACATTTCCCGCGAAGAACTTGTAAGACTACTCAGTAATTTCCGAAAAAATGGCTTCCACCTTATTCACGGTCATGGAGATGCCGTACTATCGCATCCGCTTTATCAGAGTCTTCGAGCCGAGGTTAAAAATTTCCTCGGAGATGACTACTGTAGAAATGAACACTCTATCGGAAGTTCAAAACGACAAGAGCTGTATTCCTATGGCGCTAAAGCTGAATACTGCCCGGACCAAGCTCCCCCCGGGTATAAAGATAAAATTTCTTCTGAGGTACTGCCTCCGGCAAATGCTGTGAACGAACACATGGTTAGATATGAAGATGAGATGCGCTATGTACTTTGGAAGAATAAAATTAAGAACCTCATTTATATCGGCGGTGGAATCGATGAGTGCATGCTACACCGCCCGTACGGCATCAATGGACTTGTTGGGATTGATTCAAAAAGACTTGAGTTGAATATAGTGTTTTTAGAGGATTTTACGTCAAGTTCACCAACCGTGGTGGGGTTCGATCCAGACGAGAAACACGAGATATTACTCAAAAGCTTATCTAATAAGCTTATCAAGGTCGCAAACTCTACGACTCTTAAGTTTTACCCGAACAACAAAAAATAAAAAACCCGAAGATTTCTCTTCGGGTTTTATGCGATTGCACAGATTGTACAGTCTGAGGATTACATCATCCCCATTCCGCCCATTCCACCCATGCCGCCCATA
>CAZDFM010000203.1:0-5504 GCA_964504465.1 uncultured Pseudobdellovibrionaceae bacterium
ATCGTGTCCATCCCAACTTCTCGTTGGTTTACGATGCAATTCTTATGTGAATGTACGTATTCGATAGGATCTTCGAGCGTAATAATGTGACCACGCCGCTCACGATTAATTCGGTCAACTAGTGCGGCAATTGTCGTCGTCTTTCCAGATCCTGTAGGACCAGTAACAAGCACCAGACCAGACGAAAAATTTGCGATATCATTAGCGGCTTTGGGTAAACCCAGGGATTCTAAATCCGGAATTTCGAGAGGAATTCTTCGGAAAACACCTGAAATAGAACCACGCTGAAAAAATAAATTAACACGAAAACGCGCCAGATTTTTAATCCCAAAGCTAAAATCGAGTTCTTTTGTAGCTTCAAAGCGCGCCTTTTGCGCGTCGGTGAGGATCGAATAACAAATTTTGCGGCTTTCTTCGGGATTCAGTTCGGGAGCTTTTACTCTTACGACGCGGCCATCGACTCTAAGTACGGGAGCCGAACCTGCAACGATATGCAGATCCGATGCACCTTGCTTCACCGCCGCCTTCAGCAGCTGGTGGAGTGTTATCATGCATCGTCTCCCACTGAAGAATTGAAGACTTCTTCCACAGTCGTGAGACCTCTTTTTAGCTTCAACAAGGCGCTTCCTCTTAAAGTTCTCATTTTGTCGTGCATAACTGCGTGTCGTTTTAATTCCAAAGGTGTTCCACCTTTAAAAATAACTTCTTTTACAGCGTTTGTGATTTTCATTGCTTCAAAAATCGCCATTCGACCTTTGAGCCCTGTCCCACCACAACGTTCGCAGCCTTCTCCCTTACGAAGTTTATTGTATTCATGAAGTTCGCCTTCGGGAACACCTAATTTTAAAAGGACTTCTGTAGGAACGGTAGTTTCGATTGAACACTTGTCGCAAATTTTTCGCATCAAACGTTGTGCAACAACAAGAGTGGTCGCTTCGGCCACCATAAATGCAGGAACACCCATCTCCATTAACCGGCAAACCGTTGAGGCTGCATCATTTGTGTGCAAAGTGCTCACGACTAAGTGACCTGTCGAGGCGGCTTTGTATGCAACTTCAGCGGTTTCTAAATCTCGAATCTCCCCCACCATGATCACTTCGGGATCTTGACGGAGAAAGGCGCGAAGTGCGTCCGCAAAAGTAAACTGAATCATAGGATTAACTTGAACCTGATTAATACCGTCTAAGTTAAATTCGACTGGATCTTCAGCTGTGGAAATATTGGTATCCGGTGTGTTCAGTTCGGCAAGACCCGAATAAATCGTTGTGGTTTTTCCGCTACCGGTTGGTCCCGTAATCAGCAGCATCCCCTGAGGAAGGTGCAAACATTCTTGAAACACCTCGAGTTGATCTTGTTCCATACCCAGTTTCATCAAGTCGACTTGTAGGTTCGACTTATCTAAAATACGCATTACGATCTTTTCACCAAAAATGGTGGGTGTCGCGTTCACCCGGAAGTCGACTTCTTGGCCACTTCGCATTTTAACTTTTAAGCGTCCATCTTGGGGACGACGTCTTTCACCGATATCCATTTTAGATAAAATTTTGATACGACTTGAAATCGCGGTCGCAGCTCCAGCTGGGGGCATGATTCTCTCAACTAGAACCCCGTCGATTCTAAACCGGATACGAAATCGTTTTTCGTAAGGCTCAATGTGAATATCTGAAGCTCGGACTTTGATCGCTTCGGTGAGCATTGCATTTACAAAATTAATGATCGGACCGTCTTCAACATTGTCCTTACCGTCAACCAATTCCGCTGTAGAATTCGTTGCTGTAAAGTTATCGTCTTGTTCTTCGATCTCTGACATGATCGATTGGAAACGGTTTACAGTCCCGCCGTAGTACTTTTCGATTGCGGCTACGATTGCAACTTCAGAAGCCACAACTGGTTCAATTTTATGTCGTGTTAAGAGAGCCAAATCGTCTTTTACAAAAACGTTGCTCGGATCGGCAAAAGCAACAACTAAACTCTTCGCTGCTTTTGAGACTGGAATAATCGAATATTTTTCGCAGACTTGTTTACTGATAAGTTTAATCGCTTCTGGATCAACTTCAAAGTTTGCTAAATCAATGGTCGGAACCTGATATTGTTGTCCCAAAAATTCAGCGAGTTGAGATTCTTTCACGAACCCCATTTTAACTAATGCCGTAGTGAGCCGTCCGCCGTGATTTCGTTGCTCGCGCTTGGCTTGCTCGAGCTGATTGATATCAATAAGACTTTCTCTTACGAGAAGTTCGCCTAAGCCTTTTTTTGCAGCCATCCTATGCCTCCAAAAAGATAACAAAATACATTGGCCTTATGCAGATCCTTCATGACCCCAACCAATTCGTACGTATCCGATTTTATTCGAAACTTTTCTAACCACTTATACTTCTAATAGGATAACGAGTGGTGACGTTTTTTGTAACTCGTCTTAGGTCTGGTTATTCAGATTTATTTTATTTTCTCATCGTTTGTCTGGCCGTGTTTTTGAACTTCGGGCTTTGAAAGCAAGTTAGTGCGGTAGAACTCTTTTAGTTCTTCGAGGATATTATCCCGGTTAAGACGATTCTCCGTGACCCATTCGATCCAGTAGGCATCGCTGATCGCAGCAAGTTCGTAACCATAGATCACAAAATTCTTAATATCCAAAGACTCTTTAATTAATTGTGTGTGCATGGGAGAAAAATTGAGCTCAACGACTACTCCGTTCTTCTTAAGAAAATTAAAATAGTAGAGCTCGTTTAATAGGTCGTTACTTGGATCATTGGGAGTCGTATTAATTGCAATACAATTACTGCCTGGCAATAGAGTAAGCCGGTGCTGAGGAACGAATTCAAAATTCAAACCGAAAAAGTTTTCTTTCATTTCTCGAATCAGCTCAAGTCCTTGATCATCATATTTGTTGGTGACCTTAAAACTCTTAAAACCCATTTTAGCACAAGCTGCGAGTGCAGCTCGAGCCGAAGCACCCGCCCCGACGATCAAAACAGATCGATCTAATTCAATTAGTTCTCCGACTCCCTGAAGTGCTTCACAAAGGCTTTTGTAAGTAAGAGAGCGGCACCACCAGTGGCCGAGGTTATCTTTAAAAACACAGTCGACCGCCTTTAACTGCGACATTATCGCTTCATGGCGTTTAAAATAAGAGTAAGCATTAAGGCCATGAGGCGAATCAATACGGATCTGGTCGAAGTCATTTAGGATTTTTTCGAATTCGGTCGAAAAATCAGCAGGTGGCACATCCAAAAACTCAAGTTGATGGTCGAGGCCTTTTTCGGTCATCCAGCGACCTAAAAGTTCATAACGGATTCGGCCAAAATTATATCCGAGCGCACACCATTTTAAAGTCTTTTTTGGATCCACTGTCGGCCCCACTCAACATCTTTTTCAATTTGTTGCTTTAATTGTTCGACCGAATCAAATTTCTTTTCAGCCCTTACGAATTCATAAAATTCTAATTTAATTTCAATTCCATATATGTCTTCGTTAAAATCAAATAAGTGGGACTCAATTTTTACGGGAGTAAACTCGGACTTCCCTTTAAAGGTCGGATTGTATCCCACATTAGTTACTGACCAGTAACTCTTTCCTCTAAAGTGTGCACGAGTCATATAAACACCACTCGTAGGAAGAGTCTCTCCTGCAAGTGCCAAGTTTGCAGTTGGAAATCCCAACGTGCGCCCCCGAGCAAAACCTTTTTCAACAAGACCGTGGATATAAAAAGGCCGCGCCAAAAGTTGATGAGCGGCTGAAACATCTCCTGTTGAAAGTAGTTTACGAATGCGGCTACTCGATACGGGTTCCCCTCCCGAAATGACAGGAGGGATACGTTCAATTTCGATACTGCGTTTGTCACATAGCTGCTTCAGGGTTTCGTAACTTCCCGCTCGGTCTGCTCCGAAACTAAAATCATGGCCGACTACGAGTAAGCCTGGATTTAAGGGTTCAAAAATATATCGTTCAAAAAATTCTTGTGGCGAGAGCTGCGAAAATTCCCGCGAAAACGGAATCGCAAACAAAGCATCAAGTCCCCTAACCTCGAGCTGTTCAAAAGTATCTTTAAGGTCAAACAGGCGCTTAAGACCACGCTCGGGATACAGAACCTGAACCGGGTGTGGATCAAAGGTCAAAACCAGAGTCGAAAAACCACGTTCATTTCGAGCCCTGAGAACCCTAGAGAGCAAACTTTGATGGCCCAAATGAAGCCCGTCGAAATTGCCAATTGTGAGGGCCGATTTCTGAGGGAAAAGTGTTTTAAAACCATCAAGTTCACTGAGCTTACGATAGAGACGCATCTACATGAAAATAACAGGTTTTCTCTAGTATCCCATTGAATTTCGACCAGAGTAATGATACGGAGCGTTGATGACCGAGAACTCCCTGCGAAACCTGCAAGCCCGGTTTCTACTTTTTACTAGAAACCTAGGCCGAACCAATGGGGTTTGGCTCAGGGCTGGACTATGCCTCGCGATCGGGTTTTCGTTCTACCTTCTTGAAAACTTTCAAAGCTTTGACCTCCGTTTCCAACTTCGCGGGCCCCAAACTTTGCACCAAGACGTCGTCCTTGTAGATATCTCGCTCCACGAATGGGAACGCTATGCTTCAGGCCAGCGGTCCTTTATGCTCCCCCTCAGGGAATTCACCGGCTTTGACGACTTTTACTTTTGGAATGAGAAACTGTGGCTCCGCCTTCTCGACACGCTCCTGGCTGGAGATCCCCATAGCATCGGGATCAGCTTTTTCTTTCCTTCAACCGGGATCAATCCTAGCACGGGAGTTGAGGGAAATAGTTTTAAAGACCCTCGAGTTTACTGGCTTGCCCGTCAGGACAGTGAGGCCCGAGTGCTTTACCCGTTTGCCGCTCGCCCAAATAACTCAAACGTGGGACTTTTGGGAATTCAATTCGATGAAGATCGAGTGGTCAGAAAATACCATCCTGAAGAAACCACACCAAATTTAGCTGAGCTTTTGATCTCTCCCCGTCACGCCCCAAAACATGCGCAAGCAAGCTACATGCTGAATTTTCGGCTCCCGTCCAAAGAGATGCCTAAGATTCCTTTGTCTGAAATTTTAAGTCCTAAGTTTGATTCAAAAACTTTAAATGGAAAAATTATTTTAATCGGAACCTCAGATATCGAAAGTCATTGGCTTCGAACTCCTCTTGGCGACATGAATCGCGCTGAGGTCATCGCAACTCAAGTCGACAACCTCAAAGAACAACGTTTTATCAAAACCCTTCCGGCAAGTGTCGTAATTGTTATTTTGCTGGTGATTTTAGCGGTTAGCATTTGGCTTATGAGCAGCTATCCGCAGTCAATTGCCTTTGTATTTATGGCCTGGGTTGCAACCGGATGGAGTGCTTTTTCAATTTGGATTTTTGACACCTACTATCTCTGGCTTCCGATCCTCGCACCGATCGCGCAGATCATTGTGACTTATGTCATCTTTTTAGGTTATCAGTTAACACTTAAAGAGACCGAGACATGGAGACTAGAACAAGAGAAAAAAGAAAAAGAGAC
>CAZDFM010000204.1:0-5498 GCA_964504465.1 uncultured Pseudobdellovibrionaceae bacterium
CGTAATACAAAATTGCAGTCGCCCAAAGAAAACCACCGCCCATAAGTACGCCAGCGACAGCCTCCCAGAACGAACGTTCTGGGTTTAACATCGCGCCAAGAACTCCAATCACAACTCCAGATAAGGTAAATACATCTGGTAAAATCATGTGATCCAAATCGATAAAGCTCACTGTGACCAACCCAAAAACGAAAATAAGGTATTCGAGCAGAGTCCAACTCCAACCTACGTAATAAAAAACTCCGGCAAATAAAATTCCCATAATAAGTTCAACAAGAGGATAGCGAGCAGAGATTGGTTTCGCACAAACTCGACATTTACCGCGGAGAATGAGCCATGAAATAACTGGCAAGTTATCATACCACGCAATTGGAGTTTTACATTGGGGACACCGGGAGCGTGGCTTCACAACACTTTCTCCTGCCGGCAGTCGCAGAATGACAACGTTTGCGAAACTCCCTAATAGCAATCCCAATACGCCGAAAAAGATAATCCAGAAAATATTTGGAAGCGCCATTAGGGATTCAAACAAAATCTCTCCTTCGAAAAATGAGGGCTGCTATAAGTACGAAGAACATAAACCAGCAGATAGAGTTGACGGAGGCCAGCAGAATTGTTTTTAAAGGAATCACATCTCCGTAAACCGCAGCAGACTTCCAATTATATTGCTCAAGGTTCGGAAATAGGACCTCTAAGACTTTACCAAAAAATACGATGCCTGAATCAGCACTTCTTCTAGAAAAATGCTTAAGGCTCTCCATTCCGTTTCCAATGAGCCATACCCCGACTGAAAATGCTACGACCATAAAAGGAGTAGAAAAGGTGCTAAATAAAAGGGTTACGCCGAGTATAACTATCGACTCCATCATGACGCCGAACAGGCTCACTAAAAATGGAAGGGTCAGATCGACGTTAAGAAAATAAAGCACACAACTAAGCACGATTGCGAGGCCTGACACCGTAACCAAGTTTACTAAAACCAGACCTAGAGCTTTTCCGAGGAGAAATTGAAATCGAGAGATGGGCTTTACAAGCAGAGTCAGCACTGTTTGTTTCTCAATCTCACGCGAAACTAAAGTGCTACCTACAAAAATCGAAAGTATAACCGCTGCAAATTGAATGGAGCTTAAACCAAAATCCAGAGAAATTCGGGCCTGCTCAGCAAAAGTCAGCTGCCCAAGGACCAAACTAAAACCAATCATTAAAACTGCAAAAACAATAATTCCGACTAAGATACGGTTTCTTATAATTTCGATATAGGTATTGAAAGCCACCAGTTTAATAGCTCTCATTGCTTGACCTTCTGCGCTTTAGAAATAAAAACGTCTTCTAGAGTTTGGCTCTGAGAACTCACTCCCACGATCGTGGAGTTTTGCTTCATGAGGCGATCGAGCTCTGTTTGTACTGCTTCGAGATGCGGGAGTTTTGATTCTTGAATTGCGCCTTTGTCGACATATCTGACAATAAATTTTTGCTCGACTGAGGATAAAAAACCTCGAAGCGTGCCGTTATAAAGTACGCTGCCTTCTTTTAGAATCACCAGATCCTGACTGATCTTTTCTACGTCCGGCAATAAGTGCGAAGAGAAGAAAACACCTGTACCTTCTTTTGCTGTCTCTTGGATTAGTTGGCTCACATAATAGCGGCCGTCGGGATCGAGGCCAGAAACTGGCTCATCCAATATAACCAAAGCGGGCCGATGTATAATAGCTTGAGCGAGGCCAATTTTTTGAAGCATGCCTTTTGAATACTGCCTGAGGCGTTTTTTTCGAGCGAAATCTAGATCTACTTTTTTAAGAAGTTCATCGACTCGCGCGCGGACTTCGACGGACTTCATAGTTCCAGCTAATTCTCCGTGAAAGCGAAGAAACTCTTCACCTGTCAAATGCTCATAGAAGTAGGCGCGCTCAGGAAGAAAGCCGATTTTTTTTCGGACCTCGGTGTCGAGTTTTTGCCCGAGGATTTTTACAGTACCTTCATCTGGAAAAATGAGGCCTAAAATACACTTTAGAGTGGTCGTTTTGCCAGCACCATTGCCGCCTAAAAATCCGGTGATACGTCCCGCTTCCACTTTAAAATTAATGGATTTTAGAATTAGAATTTTCTTCGGAATAAAACCGCGGGCGAACGATTTACGTAAGCCCTCTACTTCTATTAGCGACATGTAAAAAATTATAGGTACATTTACAGAGAAAAAACATCGAAATCTCCAGTTCGATGCTTTTTTATGGCCATTAAGAACGCTTCGGCCGCATCGCTCTCGGTGATGCAAGGCACAGAATAATCCACACAGCTTCTGCGAATACCAAAACTCGCTTCGACTGATTGACGTCCGGATGTTGTATTGATCACGATGCTGACTTGACCAGAACGGATACGGTCAACGCAATGAGGTCGACCTTCATGAACTTTTTTAACCGTTTCGACAGGCAAACCTTGCTCGCTTAAAAATTTGGCAGTCCCGCCCGTGGCTGAAAGATGATAGCCCATTTCCACGAATGACTTTGCAATCGGAAGTAATTCTTCTTTATCTTTTTCACGCAAAGAAAAGAACACTTCACCTGAGAGTGGTAGCTTCATTTGCGAAGAGAACATCGCCTTTAACAAAGCTTCTGAATAATCTTTTCCACGCCCCATTGCCTCGCCAGTTGATTTCATTTCTGGTCCCAATAGGGAGTCTGATTCTGAGAACTTTTTGAAAGGAAAAACGACACCTTTAACACTGACGAGTTTTAAATTTTTCCATTGATATTGCTCGGGTTTAACGTCGAATTTAGACTCGCCGAGCATCGCGCGTACACCTAGATCGACTACCGGAATACCCGTGGCCTTTGCAATGAATGGAACCGATCGCGAGCTTCGCGGGTTTGCTTCAAGCATATAGATTTCATCATTCTTAATTGCCAACTGAAGATTCAAGAATCCGATTATTCCTAATTTATCGGCCAATTGAAGACTTAGCTTCTCAATTCTTTCGCAGGTCTCATCTTTAAGTCGTTGAGGTGGCACTACTCCCATTGAATCTCCAGAGTGGACGCCTGCAGCTTCAATGTGTTCGATGATTCCGCCGACAACTGCCCAGTCTTTTCCTCGGACTAAGTCGACATCAACTTCTAAAGCTCTGTCTAAAAATTGGTCCATAAGGCACGGAGTTTTTGTCGAAATAAATGCGCCATGTCTTTGAAAATAGGAGGTGAGCTCATCAGTATTCTCAACAAGCTCCATACGTCTTCCACCGAGGACATAACTCGGTCGACAAATCAGCGGATAACCCACGCGATCCGCAATCTTTAGAGCAGAATCTATTCCATCTGCCATGCCTGACCGCGGAGCTTTAAAACCAGCTGCGATGCAAACTTCTACAAAGCGGCCGCGGTCCTCTGCTAAATCAATCGCATCAAGACTCGAACCTAACAATTCAAAACCTTCTTTTACAATATCGGGCGCCATATTAATGGGAGTTTGCCCCCCAAGCTGGGCGACAAATCCTTTTGGTCTAAGATAACAGAGAATCTCTAAGATACTTTCTTGGGTAATTGGCTCAAAAAAGAGTTCGTCAGAGGTATCATAATCTGTAGAAACGGTTTCGGGGTTCGAGTTGACCATTGCCACTTTCCAGCCTGATCGCTGAAATTGTCGAACACTTCGAACGCACGAATAGTCGAACTCAACACCTTGACCGATCCGGTTGGGTCCGCTGCCGATCAAAACAACCATGTCCTTTTCAGACCTTTCGGTTCGGCCTTCGCTCCAGTAGGTTGAGTAAAAGTAAGGTGTAGAAGACGCAAATTCACCGGCGCAAGTGTCGACTTGGAAAAAAGCCGGGCGCAAATCTAAACTCCAGCGTAGTTTTCGAACGTCTTCTTCTTCTTTTTCAGTGAATCTCGCAATAAAGGCATCTGAAACGCCATATTTTTTAGCTTTTTCGAGAAGTTCGTAATCGAGATTGGCTTTCTTTGCCGCGAGTTCATTTGCTAAGTCAGCAATCGACTTGATTTGCTCTAGGAACCACGGATTAATTTGTGTCCAATCCTCAACTTGTTGGACTGTATGTCCTTCGAGAAAGGCTTGGAACAAATGGTGAATTCTTTCGCTGTTCGGGTAGGTAAGAAAGCTTTCTGCGAAATGCACCGGTTTAAAACCGCGAACATCAATTTCCATTGAGAGGAGTGCTTTGTTCAATGACTCTTTTAGAGTTCGCCCGATTCCCATTACTTCGCCCACGCTCTTCATTTGAGTCGAAAGCAAATCTTTAGATCCAGGAAATTTTTCGAATGCGAAACGAGGAATTTTCGTTACGACATAGTCTAACGCGGGCTCGTAACACGAAGGGGTAGTTCCAGTAATATCATTCTGGATTTCTTGAAGCTCATAGCCTACAGCCAAGAGAGCTGCGATTTTAGCAATTGGAAACCCCGTCGCCTTACTTGCCAAGGCTGAGCTTCGGCTTACACGAGGATTCATTTCGATAACCACACGCTCTTGAGTCGTTGGATGAACCGCGAACTGAATGTTGGCTCCGCCGGTCTCAACTCCGACCGCTTCGATAATTTTTCGGCCTTCATCTCGCATAGCCTGATACTCGGCATCGCTTAAGGTTTGCTGAGGAGCTACGGTGATCGAGTCGCCGGTATGTACACCACAAGGATCAAGATTCTCGATAGAGCAAATGACCACAAATGTGCCTGCGCGATCACGCATAACTTCAAGTTCAAATTCTTTCCAACCTAAAATTGAGGCTTCGACCAGAACTTCTGAGGTTGGACTTTCATGGAGCGCTAAAGCGAGTTTCGCTTTGTACTCTTCAAAAGAATAAGCGATCCCGCCACCGCCGCCGCCCAAAGTGTAATTCGGACGCAAAATGAGAGGAAACCCTAATTCGTCGCCGAGGCGAATACCTTGTTCAAAAGTCTTTACCATTTCGCTGCGCGGATATTTGGCGCCCACTGAATCTAAAACTTTTCGAAACTCTTCGCGGTCCTCAGCTCGGCGTATAACCTCAGGATTTGCGGCAAGAAGTTCGATGTTCAACTCTTTAAGAATTCCATCTTTATCAAGTTCTAAAGCTAAATTCAGAGCGGTCTGTCCACCAAGGGTGGGAATGAGTGCGTCGGGTCTTTCTTTTTCAAGAATTTTTTTAACGAAAGGCAGTTGTAGCGGTTCAATGTACACTCGAGTTGCGAGTTCTGGATCTGTCATGATCGTGGCTGGGTTTGAATTAATCAGGATAACTTCGTATCCCTCTTTCATCAGAGCTTTACAGGCTTGAGTTCCCGAATAATCGAATTCGCAAGCTTGACCGATGACAATCGGGCCGCTCCCTAAGATTACAACTCGTTTTAGATCTAGACGTTTTGGCATTATAGCCTCAATTTTGAATCGTTGGAGTAAATGTCCTTTAACCCGACATGTTTGTATTGTTCATGTTTGTATCGCATCTTGAAAATTCGGATGATGAGTTTTTCTTTTTCGGCTTCAAGTTGCTCGGGCGAACCTTT
>CAZDFM010000205.1:0-5488 GCA_964504465.1 uncultured Pseudobdellovibrionaceae bacterium
CCTATGTGCTTCTTAATTTAAATCCAGAAAAAGCCAAATATGGTTTGGGTTCGCAATTGCTTGTCGGGCGATTCCAAATTCCTTTTGGACTTATGACCGATGAACATCGCACCTACGTTCGGCTACAAACTCAGACCGAAATTTTTGATTATAAAATGGGAGCTTTGTATTCCTCTACTCCTACTCATCAATTTCACTATGACTTCGGAGTTCTGAATGGAATGCAGAGTTCCGACACTGAAGGTAAAGGCGAATTTTCGCAAGGGCCGACCTCGGGCTATGTCTTAAATATGCGATGGAGTCCGCAGAAACTGTACTGGATATTGGGAGCAAGCGGAAGTTTTTTTGAACGCCGCAAAAGCGAAAAAGACCTATGGGCCGCAGCACTCTACAGCGTGTTGTCTTTAGAAGATATGTTGAGCCTCAGCACGCCCCTCACCATTGAAGCTGAAGTGTCGACGGCATCTGGCTGGAACAGCAACGCGATCAATTCTGGGTTTTCTCGCTACTTCTTATCAAGCGAGAGCGTTTTAGCTAGCGAAGTGGAAGAGACCACCTCGCTTGCTTGGTTAGCCCAAATTTTTTGGACCTTTGAGCCACAATGGACTGCAATTTATAAGTTTGATAGTTTAGCTCTTTCTCAAGACTATCCATCCGACACTTACTTTCGCCATGGTGTTGGAGTGAGATACTGGCCCAAAGACTCCTTTGACCTTCAGCTCCGAGTCGAAAATGCTAGCGGCGGGCATCCTTCACGCTCCGAATCTTCACTTGCGACTCAAAACGCCTATTGGTTTTTGTTTCATTACTATATGTAGTGTACGCCGGTTTAGGAAAAGCCGACCAAACGAAAGATCCAATCCCAAGCTAAGACTGTCACCAAAGAAATCGGGATTCCCAGGCCTATCATGAGGCTTGAGATCTCAGTTTCAAATCCAAACTCTTCTGCCACCACGCCAGCGGTGATCATCGGGGCCATGGCGGATTCAAGCAAAGTCACATGAGTCGAAAAACTTTTTGAACCCAGGATAAAAGTGTAAAGGATTAGAAATATAAAGGGCGCAAGTAGCAGCTTGTAAGTAAGTCCTAATGCGAGCTGGGTTTTTCGAACCGAGATCGTGCGGGGCGAAAGACGTAGCTGATATCCGACGGCGATTAAAGCCAAGGGAACTAAAGTCATTCCCAGTTTCTCAAGAACACTTTCGAACATCGGATTCCACTGAAAGTCCACGAGCCAGAAAACCGCCGCAACCCACAAGGCTATAAAGGGCGGAAAGCTCACGATAGTTTTTAAGATTTTTTTGAGTTCTACTTTTGAACCCTGGTTCGGAGAATAGCTTGAGGCATAAAAGACACCCAGGAAAGACAACGTCAAAAAGCTTCCAAGTTGGTCTACGATTAAAACAAGAGGTGTCGACTGAGGACCAAGAATTGAATCTAACAAAGGAATGCCTACGAAGGAGGTATTGGCTAGTCCTGCGGTTAACACAAGAGCCCCTGTTTCAGCGCGACTCCAAGAAAACTTTTGCCCGAGCCAAGTGAACAAAAAAAACGAGAGTGCAAACATAAGCCAGGGCATCGATATCGGAATCAAAAGATCCCAACTTAAAGGAGACGAAGTCAAAAGCTTCGGAATTTGCACCAGAATAATGGCCGGGACCGATATCCAGATGACAAAAGCATTAAAGGAGGTCGCGGCATTTTGCGGGAGTCTCCCTGAAAGCCTTAATAAGAGCCCTAAAATGAGCGCTAAAAAAATCAGGATTAAATTTGCACTTACCATGACCACCATCGAAATAAAGTGCGTCCGTACACGAGGCCCGGCCATGGAATGGCGGAACAAACGACCACAATAAAAACTCCAAACACTAAGCTAAAAGTTCTGAACTTCTTCAGATCTGACCAGGGTTTACTTTTGCTAATAAAAACTTGAACGATGATCATAGTTAAAATCATCGTCAGAGTGTGTCTAAAACCCCAAAACGAAACGACGGGATCGCTCCAAAATAAGTCTGGATTCTTAAACCCCAATTTTACGATTGGACTGAGACTTAACCAAATAAAGAGACCGATTAAAATCTGAGTGCCAAATAGTTGGGTGAAGGCCGATAATAAATGCTGATCAAGCGGAGTCCATTCTTTGTTTCGGATCCAACCATAGGTCATTCTTAAAAATATCCCGACAAGTGTGATGAGAATAATCCATCTCGTCCAGGAGTGCACAAAGAGTAAAGGTTCGTACATAGGCTCTCTCCAGTTAAACTCCACCATCCTATTATGCTTTATATTTGGCAAAAGCTTTATGAAGCTATATCTCTACTAGTGAAGTCGGTTGAGGATGTATGCTTTTTATCAAATTGCTTATTAGTTTTTTAATCCCGTTGGCCGCCGAGGCTTCCGATCCTTTCGAATTGACCATTAAAGGCCGGCATAACGAGTTCGTGAAATACCACTCGTCGCCTGAAATCTTAGAAAAAACCGAGCTTGTTCGAAAAATCAAAAGCCCCAACTTGGCTGAAGAGTTCCAAGTCGCCCTTAACTTACAATCCCCAAAAGCTCCTTTAGCGGTTTTAATACCTGGGACGTTTGGTGGATTCGACAGCGTAGAGGTGGTTCGTCTTGGGCAGTTGCTGTACCAAAAAGGCTTCAACATTCTCAGGTTTCCGAACACCTTGTCTGTGCATATGGTGAAACACAATCCTAAATACCCTGGGCTTGAGTTTGAGTCCGAAGCTCAAGTGTATGCTGAAACAATTAAGTTTCTTCTCAGCGAATATAAATTTCCACAAGTTCATATGATCGGGGCAAGTTATGGGGGCTTTCTGGGCGTTATCACCGCTAAAAAACTGGGTGACGACTTTAACGGACAGCTCGCTTTAATCAGTCCACCTAAAAATATTCACACGTCGTTAAAAATTCTCGATGCTTATTTTGACGAGTACTCATCTGACTTTGACAAAGTTCCCTGGAAAGCAATCGGTTTAGCTCTTCGTATGCAATGGGCTGAATTCTGGCGCAAGGACCTCAAGGTAGAGCCCGTGGAAGCTCGACAACTTATGATTGTCCTTGGATTTCATCATGGCTTTAGAAGTCTCTTAAGTTACATCGAGGATTTTAAAACGGGTGGGCGCCCCTGGTACCGTTTTTACGAAACTTGGAAGGCCGAATATCAAAAGAAACAAAACAGCTTAAGATTTATTGGTTATCTAAAAGAAGCAAATCCCGGTTTTTTCGCCGACGAAAACAAACAAGAGGTATTATATTGGTTGGGCCAAATTCAAAGGCCTTGGCTAATCTACACTACTAATGATGATTTTATTAATGAGCCTCAGGTCTGGCCCGTCTCTGAGCAAATTATCGTTTACAAAAACGGCGGCCACGTTTTTGGCTTTATGAACCGCCCCGAATTCTTAAATTCCTTCGTAAATTTCTTCTAAGTTATTGCTCGAGTTCTTTTTCGATCGCCGAAACTAATTGAGGATCATCGGGAGTGACATCTGGCGCAAATCGCTGCACGACCTCCCCTTTGCGGTTAATTAAAAATTTCTCAAAGTTCCAGGTTATATCTGTCGACCCTTCTTGAAAAAGACCGTGCTTTTTTAAATTCTCTTCAAGTTTTCCGTCTGGCTTTTTTAAGGCCTTCGGCATGACCTTTGTGAGTTCTCGATAAAGCGGGTGTTGCCCGTTTCCCTTCACGACGATTTTTTCAAATACCGGAAACTGCACTCCAAAATTCATGCGGCAGAACTCTTGAATTTCTTCATTAGATCCTGGTTCTTGGTTTCCAAACTCATTAGCTGGAAAGCCCAAGACCATTAGGCCTTTTTCACGATACTGTTCGAACAACTTTTCTAAGCCATCGTATTGGGGTGTCAGGCCACATTTCGAGGCCACATTCACAATTAGTAAGACTTTGCCTTTATAATCAGAGAGGGTCGCAGGCTGGCCGTTACTTTGTCGAAATTCGATTTGGTTCAAAGAATTTGCTGTCATAAAACCTCTTTTCGTTTTGGTTCGAGATTAACCTACCGCCATTTTCAGAGATGCGATAGAACATCGTCAAAATGCGTTTTAAATAACAAAGAGCAGCCAAAAAATGAAGCCCCAGACTCACAAGCTAAAAAATCAGCTCAAAAAGATTCCGAAAAAATACCAGCCCCGAGGCTATCAGATCATCTATGAAGATCAGGATCTTTTTGTTGGAAACAAAGCCCCCGGTTTTTTAACCGTTGCCGCCGCCTGGGACCGAGAGAACACCATTCACAATGCGCTTAACCAGTTCGTGCGAAAGGGAAATCCTCGCTCACGAAAATGTGTGTATGTGGTCCACCGGCTCGACCAAGCCACCTCGGGAGTTTTAATTTTTGCAAAATCCGAACAGGTGCAGAACTTTCTTAAAGACAATTGGAAGTCCACTGAGAAAACCTACTACACCATAGTTCACGGAAAGCTCGCCAAAAAAGTGGGGCTTGTCACAAGTTACCTCGAAGAAGACGAAGACTATGTAGTCCATTCCAAATCAAAAAGTGATAAAGGAAAACTCGCTCAAACCGAATACGAAGTTGTAAAAGAAACCGATAAGTTTAGCTTGGTTAAAATCAATTTACTTACGGGTCGTAAAAATCAAATTCGGGTTCATATGTCGGATCTAGGTCATCCCGTAGTGGGCGATGCCAAATACGGCAAAGGCAAAGCTCGCTTTAAGGAACTTTTTCTTCATTCGTTCTCGATTGCCTTTGATCACCCGTTTAGGCGAGAGCGTATGGAATTCGAAGTACCCGTTCCGCCGTATTTTAACTCTTTGGTTCCTTATTCCTACTAAAGTCAGTTGAGCCATTTGACACTAGGACCCTAAGCCGAGCTAGTGCTATATTGCTCTCCAATGTATACGCTTAGGCCCTACCAACAAGATGCTGTCAATTCGACCATCAAACACTTTCGCGAAGAGAAAACTCCCGCTGTAATCGTTTTGCCAACGGGCGCCGGCAAAAGTTTGGTCATCGCCGAGCTTGCGAGAATCGCACGTGGGCGCGTTTTAGTTTTAGCTCACGTACGCGAGCTTGTAGAACAAAACCATGCCAAATACACAAGCCTTGAGCTTGAGGCCGGGATATTTTCTGCGGGACTTAACCGAAAAGAGAGCACACAAAAAACGATATTCGGGAGCATTCAGTCTATCGCCCGTGCGCCCGATGAATTTTTTGAGAACTTCTCATTGCTTGTAATCGACGAATGTCACCGCGTTTCGATGGAAGGTGAAACACAATACTTCCAAGTAATTTCGAAACTACAAAAGATAAACCCTGAACTTTGTATTTTAGGTCTGACCGCCACTCCTTACCGGCTGGGTTATGGCTGGATTTATCAGTATAACGCCCACACAAAAGTTCAAAAGACTAATTCTGAGCGCTTTTTTAAAAAGTGTATTTTTGAGCTTTCAACTCGCTACATGATTAAAAACGGCTATCTCACGCCGCCCATCAAAATT
>CAZDFM010000206.1:0-5481 GCA_964504465.1 uncultured Pseudobdellovibrionaceae bacterium
TATTTTTTTGCCCTTCACATCCAGGCCCACAGAAACCTCACTGTTGCCGTAATCTTTGGCCTCTTTGCGCAAAAAAACGACTGGGATCCCGGTTTTAAGTGAAAGTGCAGTCGCAATAGGGATTCCTCCCATTTCGAGCGCTGCAAGGGCATCTACGTCTTTAGGAATAAGAGTCATCATCTGCTCGGCAATTGCGTTTAGCAAATCTGGACGAGATTCAAACCGATACTTGTCAAAATACTCATTTGAGGTCTGACCTGAGCGGAGTTTAAATTCACCTCTGAGGTGCGCCACTTTTAGAATTTGTTTTGCGAGTTCATTACGAGTCACTGGTGCTCCTTTGTCTCTAGACCTAAGACGAGAAAGTAGGACTGACCCTGGTTAGGGTCAATCAAACACTTTCTCGGCAGAAATTTTTGGCATAGAGAATGCTCTTATACCTTTTACGGAGCCAATTTGGCTCCATGGATTTCCGCTCAAGGAAGGGGAGGGAAGACATGAAGGTAAGAACGGTTTTTTTTATTTTAATCGTACTGACGATCCTTATGGCGATCGTCACACAAACCTTGGTGCTTCAGAATGTGGGCTAAACCAGACCTTAACTTTGTTTTACGTGTACTTAGAAACTATTCGGGTGAGCCTTCGGAACTGCGGCTGCGATCCACTCCAAAAAAGCGGGATGACCGTTGTCTAGTGAGAGTGCGACCAAACACGGAGTTTTGTAGCTGTGTAGACCCAGGACTGTTTCCTCTAGCCGTTTAAATTCTGAAGCTCTCGATTTAAAAATCACAGCTACTTCTTGGCTCTTTTCAAGCTTTCCTTCCCACACGTAAAGTGACTGCATGGGTGGAAAGATATTTGCGCACGCGATTAACTTTTTCTCTAACAAAACGAGCGCGATCTTTTCGGCCTCTTCTTTTGAAGAAGCCGTCATATAAATCATCTGCAAATCTTGGTTTTGTTCTGACATGAATTATTTCTTAAGTGCTTCTTCATCCCGAAAGACGCGACTTCCAGTTGTACCGCGCTGGCCTTGGTATTTTCCGCGGTAAGGATTCAAAGCTTCTTGATCCATCGAGCAAAAAACAAGTTGGCAAATGCGGCGACCTGCTTGAAGGCGAATGGGAAGTGAGTTGGCATTAAAAAGTTCGAGGGTGATTTGTCCTTCAAAACCAGGGTCAACCCACCCAGCATTCTGAATAAAAAGTCCAATGCGGCCTATAGAGCTGCGACCTTCAACGAAAGCGGTGAGGTTGTTTGGGAGGCGGATATACTCTTGTGTAGTCGCTAGCAGAAAACTTTTTGGCGGAATCGTGATGAATTCGCCTTCGTACTCGCGGTACTTAATCTCGGTATCGAGATCAATCCGATCCATATTACTGTCTTCGACCACTAAAAAATGGCGGCCCAAAGTGCAGTCGATTGATGCTGGTTGAATCGAGTCTGGACCAACCGGTTCAATTCCAAGTTCACCAGACTGAATCATTCTTGTGAGTGTTTTATCGGATAAAATCATAGTGCCGCCTCGAGGTAATTTGGGGCCACTTTATGCAAAGCTTTTGAGAAGATCAAGGTTGTTAGCGGGTGCTCTCTCGTTCAAAAAAACAAAGGCTCCACTTGGGAGCCTTTGATGAAATCTAAAATTATATTCGGAAAGCTTACTTGTTTTCTTCAGCTCTCTTCTTTTGGTAAGCCTTAACAAGTTCTTCTTGAAGGTTACGAGGAATTGGAGCGTAGCGCGCGAATTCCATCGTGAATTCACCTTTACCTTGAGTCGCAGAACGTAGATCTGTTGAGTACCCAAACATTTCTGTAAGTGGCACTTCAGCTTCTACAGTGCTGAAACCTTCGTTGGCGTTTGAACCCATGATGATTCCGCGACGTTGGTTAATTTGACCCATAACCGGCCCTTGGAATTCTTCAGGAGCAGAAACTTCCACTTTCATCAATGGCTCTAGCGCCACTGGTGAGGCTTTTAAGTAAGCTTCACGGAAAGCAGCCATCGCACAAATACGGAAGGCCATCTCTGATGAATCCACATCGTGGTAAGCTCCATCTTTCAACACGCCTTTAACGCCGACAATTGGGAAGCCGATCAAAGCACCTTTTGCCATCTGTTCTTGGAAACCTTTGTCCACCGCAGGAATAAATTCACGAGGAATACGTCCACCCACGACTTCGTTAACGAATTCGTAAGTTTTATCGGGGTTATCGGCTCCAAGCGGCTCAAGAGATCCAACCACCTTCGCGAATTGACCCGAACCACCGGTTTGCTTTTTGTGAGTGTAGTCGAAGTTTCCAACTTGGCTGATGGTCTCACGGTAAGCCACCTGAGGCTGACCTGAGATCACTTCACAGTTAAACTCACGCTTCATACGCTCAATATAAACTTCTAAGTGAAGCTCGCCCATTCCAGAAATAATGGTTTGGTTTGATTCTTCATCACGGTGAACACGAAAAGTTGGATCTTCTTTTCTAAACTTAGTAAGCGCTTTAGAAAAGTTCGCAGCTCCAGCTTTATCTTTAGGCTGAACCGCCAAAGAAATAACCGCGTCTGGTACAAACATCGAAGTCATTGCGTAGTTAACGTTTCCGTCAGTAAAGGTATCACCAGACGCGCAGTCGACGCCGAATAAGGCTACGATGTCACCAGCAGCTGCCGATTCAATATCCGCCATATCGTCAGAGTGCATACGCACAAGACGAGGGATCTTAACTTTTCTTCCGTTTGTCACGTTGGTGATAAAATCACCCTTCTTCATCGTACCTTGATAAATTCTCATGTACGTAAGCTGACCGAAACGACCATCTTCAAGTTTAAAAGCTAAAGCCACTAAAGGAGCTTTAGGATCCGCAGTTAAGGGAACGGGCTTTTCGCCGTCATCTAAATTTAAAGCTTCGTTTTTAATTTCTGTAGGATTCGGAAGGTAATCCGCAACTCCATCAAGAAGTTTTTGAACGCCACGTTTCTTGTACGCCGAGCCCATGAATACAGGAGTAATATCTAAGTTTAAGCAACCTTTACGGATTGCAGCTTTGATTTCAGCTTCAGTAGGCTCTTCTTCCATAAGGAATTTTTCAGCCACGTTATCGTCAAAATCTGCAGCTTTACCAATAAGTTCAGCACGATATTTTTTAGCATCCGCCATCATTTCAGCAGGAATATCTTTTTCGATGATGTTTTCGCCGTTTTCGCCTTCAAAGTAGAAAGCTTTCATTTTAACTAAGTCGATGACGCCCGCGTGTTTATCTTCAGTTCCAAGAGGAAGCTGCATAAACACGGCATTATGACGAAGTTTATCACGTAGAGCTTCAACAACGCGGAACGGGTTTGCACCGGCGCGATCTAATTTATTGATAAAGGCTAAACGAGGCACCTTGTATCGTCGCATCTGACGATCAACTGTAATCGACTGAGACTGAACGCCAGCCACACCGCAAAGTACTAAGATTGCTCCGTCAAGTACACGCAAAGATCTTTCCACTTCGATCGTGAAATCCACGTGTCCCGGAGTATCGATGATGTTAATCTCGATATCTTTCCATTGAACGTTGGTTGCAGCAGATTGAATCGTGATCCCACGTTCTCTTTCGAGCTCCATTGAATCCATTTTTGCGCCGACGCCGTCTTTTCCACGTACGTCATGAATCGCGTGAATCTTTCCAGTGTAGAAAAGGATTCGTTCTGTGAGAGTTGTTTTCCCAGAATCGATGTGGGCAGAAATTCCGATGTTCCGTACCTTACTCAGGGTCCAGTCGTTTGAAGCCATGATTTTTAACCTCTTAATTTTTATGGTAAATTTGAGACTAGAAGGAGTAACACGAGTTTTCTGAAAGTGCAAATTAAGCTCCGCCTCGAAGGGGCCGAAGTCGAGGCGCACCGGAAGGCGCTCGAAGGTCCCTTTAGGCCTTAGAGAAATTCAATTCGCCTAGCCAGCGCCCGATAAAAATCTTATTATTTTAAATATTTAGCTCGTCTCATCTGGAACCTATAAACTTTGGTGCTTAACGAACGGGCGATTCAGAACAGGGAGAATCTTTGGCGAGTTGGGCACAGACCGAAAAAATATGTCGAGATATTTTTGGGTGGAATTCCTTTAGAGGGCTTCAGAAGCCGGTCTTAGAGAGCCTGCTTAAGGGAAAAAACACTCTTGCCGTGATGCCAACCGGCTCAGGCAAAAGTTTGATTTACCAGATCCCGGCGTGTTGGGGAGAAGGCTTAGTCCTTGTGGTTTCCCCTTTGATTGCCCTGATGCGAGATCAGGTTCAGCAGTCGAGAAGATTAAAAGTTAAATTTGAAGAGCTCAATTCTGGACTGAATCGAAACCAGAGAGACATTGTTTTAAAAAAGCTCAAAGCCCAAGAACTTGATCTACTCTATGTGACGCCGGAACGTTTTAGAAAACCAGAATTTTGGGACGCGCTTGGAGACCAAAAAATTCGGCTGCTTGCCATTGATGAGGCTCATTGTATTTCAGAATGGGGACAGGATTTTCGGCCCGATTACTCTCGCCTTGGCGAAATTAAAAAGCGTTTAGGTGAGCCTCTAACTCTGGCGTTGACCGCCACTGCAACCCCTCAGGTGCGGCAAGATATTCTAAAGCAATTAGGCTTTAGCGCAGAGGCTGAAGTTTTTGTCGACAGTGTGGCCAGACCAAACTTGAGTTTAAATGTGCATCACGTTTATGGGGTCGATGAAAAGGTTCGCTCGCTTTTGGGTCTCATTCATAGCATTCAAGGTAGTGTTATTGGCTATGTATCGCTTATCTCAACGCTTCAAAAACTCAGTTTTGAACTTAAAAAACTTGGAGTTCAACATTGCATTTATCACGGGCAGCTCGATGATTCTATGAGACATCGACAGATGGCGATGTTCCTCGAGGGAAAGTCGCCCCTCATTTTAGCCACTCCCGCATTCGGTTTAGGAGTGGATAAACCTGATGTAAGAGGCGTTATTCATCTAGAAGTTCCAGGCAGTGTAGAAAGCTACTATCAAGAGGTAGGTCGAGCAGGTCGCGACGGAAAAGAGTCACGCTGCCATCTTCTTTACGAAGAAGACGATGTGCAAATTCAGATGGATTTTCTAAAATGGTCTTTACCGGATCCTGAATTTATTCGGAGTGTACACCGCTTGTTAAAAGATCATACCGCTCGCTTTAAACAAGAGGGGCCGAACTTTCTACGAGACAAAATGAACTTTTTTAATAGCCGTGATTTTCGTGTCGAAACTGCGCTAAATTTACTCGACCGTTGGGACGTGATAAGTTTTAAAGATCGAAAGCCTGTGAATCTTGAATTTACTGGCGAGCTCCCAGAAGAATTCCTAAATAAAGAAGTTCATTTGCGAAGAGAAAAAAGTCAGAAGATGAAGCTCTACGAGATGATTCAATTTGCAGGGCTTAAAGATTGCCGCATGGTTTTTATTCATCGCTACTTTGGTGAGCAGTTACAACACCCCTGTGGAAAGTGCGATAACTGCGT
>CAZDFM010000207.1:0-5480 GCA_964504465.1 uncultured Pseudobdellovibrionaceae bacterium
AAATGGCCAAAGACGAAATGAGCTACACATTTTTTCTTCGCAAGGGCGCAAAATGGAGTGACGGTAAACCGGTAACAGCTGAGGACGTGAAGTTCTCTTTTGATTACGTGAAAGATACTAAATTCAAAGCGATTCACAAAGCCCCTTATTATGAAGGTATCGAGCGAGTAGAGATAATTGATCCGCAAACCGTTAAATTTGTGATCAAAGAAAAGTACTTCGGAAATTTTCCTGTTATCGCGAGCACCAATATTGTTCCACTTCATGTTTACGGCGACCCTAAAAAGAACACAGCAAAGGTTTTGGTTGGTTCAGGTCCCTATAAATTGAAAGAGTACAATAAAGGTAAAAATATTTTACTTGAGAGAAACAAAGAGTGGTGGGGTGCCAACGCTCCTCAATTCAAAGGGATGTATAACTTCGATAAAATCTATTTCCGTTTTATCAAAGAGATGAACCTTCAGATTTCAATGTTAGAAAAAGGCCAAGTAGACCTTATCAAAGATATGCGCCCTGAGGACTTTGTTACTAAAACTAAAGGACCGGCTTGGGGAAAGACAGCTGTTACGAAAAAAGTCCAAAACCTAAAGCCAAAGTCTTACGGCTTTATTGCCTGGAACAATAAGAGCCAAATTTTCAACAATAAAAACGTTCGCGTCGCAATGGCTCACCTTATGAACCGCGAACAAATGATTGAGAAGTTTCGATATAAGCTTTCTCGCCCGGCAACTGGCCCGTGGTACTACCAAAGCCCCTATGCAAATCCTGCGGTGAAAGCGATTCCGTTTGATCCGAAAAAAGCTCAGGCATTATTAAAACAAGAAGGTTGGGCTGATACCGATAAAGACGGAACTCTTGATAAAGTAATCGATGGCAAAAAAGTTCCGTTCAGATTTACGCTTTTATTTCCAAATCGTGACTCTGAAAAGTACTACACCATCTACCGTGAAGATCTTAAAAAGAATGGGATCACAATGGACTTAAAGCTTGTCGAGTGGAACTCGCTCGTAAAAGCTCTAGATGAACAAAGTTTTGATGCCGTAACACTTGCTTGGGGTGGTGGAGCAATTGATAACGATCCAAAACAGATCTGGCATACAAATAGCGCGAAACCGGGTGGTTCAAATTTTATCAGCTACAGCAATAAAAGAGTCGATCAAATTATTGACGAAGGACGCAAAACTTTAGATCGCAACAAACGTATTAAGATGTGGCAAGAGCTCTACAAAATTATTGCGGACGACGCTCCTTATGCCTTTATGTTCAACGAAGAATTTGAACTCTATGCTCACACTTCTCGTATGGGAATGGTCGCGCCGACTTATAAATTAGATTTTGGTTACGAATATTGGTGGGCCGCTCAGTAATCTGAGACGAAAATCTAAAGCCTTTGCAATGCAGTTTAATAGATAAGGTATTGGGATAATAAAAGCATGCTTCAGTATTTAGCTAAAAGATTAATGGTGATGATCCCAACTCTGCTTGGGATCACAGTCATTTGTTTTGTTATCATTAATTTGGCACCCGGTGGTCCGATTGAACAGCAGATCCAGAAGATCCGTTTTGCAGGCGGCTCTGGTGCCGGCGACTATGGGGTTTCTGAAGAAGTCGTCAATGCTCTTAAAGAACAATACGGTTTTGATAAGCCAGTACATGTCCGTTATTTTATCTGGTTAAAAAATATTGTGACGCTCGATTTTGGTGAGAGTTTCTCTTATCAAGAGCCTGTAACCCAAGTTATCGCGAGCAAATTTCCCGTTTCGTTTCAGTTTGGCTTGATGTCCCTCATCATGACTTATCTTATTTGTATTCCCCTCGGGATTTCAAAGGCCGTTAGAGATGGCAGTCGGTGGGATGTTGCAACCAGTATCAGTTTAATTTTTAGTTATTCTATCCCCCCGCTGGTTCTTGGGGTTTTACTTCGAGTGTTTTTCGCGGGTGGAAGATTTTTTGATTGGTTTCCCCTAGGTGAACTCTATTCAGATAACTATTCTGAGCTTACAACTGGCGGAAAGATTTTAGATCGAATGCATCACTTTGTGCTTCCGTTGATGTGTTACATGATCGGCAGTTTTTCATCGCTTACTTTTTTAATGAAAAACTCTCTGCTTGAAGAAATTCGGCTCGATTATGTGCGCACCGCACGCGCCAAGGGTCTTAACGAAAGAGCTGTTGTTTTTAAACATGCCTTAAGAAATGCTTTGATCCCTATCGCGACCGGCCTTGGAAGCTTTATGGGTGCGTTCTTTGCTGGCTCAGTCATCATCGAGCAAATCTTTAGCTTAGATGGGATGGGCCTTCTCGGCTACAAATCGGCTCTTGATCGCGATTTTAATGTTTTGATGGGACTTATCTTCTTTCAAGCCTTGTTACTTCTAGTGGGCCGTTTAATCAGCGATCTGACCTATATGTTGATCGATCCAAGGATTGATTTCAGATGATTGAACGCCTGTTGAAAAACGAACTCAGTGTAAAACGTTGGCGCCGCTTCAAAAGAGTAAAGCGAAGTATCGTTTCTTTGTGCATTCTCATTTTTCTTCTATTTATAAGTGCGACCGCTGAGTTTTGGGCCAATTCAAAGCCAATTATTTTGCACCACCAAGGCACCACCTACTTTCCTGTGGTGAAGCGGTATGACCCAAGTGTGTTTAATAAAGAGGGTTTCGTAACCGATTACCGAAAATTAGAAATGGCAGACGGGGATTGGGCCCTATGGCCTTTGATCAAATGGGATCCTTTCGAATCTAATGCAGATGTAGCGACGTACCCTGCGCCTCCGTCGGGAGATAATTGGTTTGGAACTGACGACCGCGGCCGCGATGTACTTTCTCGGCTAGTGTACGGTTTTCGCTACAGCATCGGTTTTTCGATTCTAGTTTGGTTTTTCTCGTACACATTTGGAATTATCATTGGGGCCCTAATGGGATTCGCCGGTGGCAAGGTCGATTTATTCGGACAACGACTCGTGGAAATGTTTGAGTGCTTACCTTACTTGCTAGTGCTGATCACTTTAGTTTCAATCTTCGGCGCCAATATGTTCTTGCTAGTGTCGTTCACAGTACTTTTTGGTTGGATGCTAATTTCAATCTACATTCGCGCTGAGTTTTTAAAATTAAGAAAGCGTGATTTCGTCGAGGCCGCTCGCGCACAGGGAATTGGCACTGGAAGAATTCTTTTTAGACACATTCTCCCTAACGCCCTAAGCCCCATCATCACATTTTCGCCATTTACAATTGCAGGAAACATCTATGCTCTCTCTGCACTTGATTACTTAGGTTTCGGATTGCCAGCTCCTGCTCCAAGCTGGGGAGAAATGCTCCAACAAGCCCAAAACTACTTCACCCAAGCCTGGTGGCTCGCAGTTTATTCATCACTAGCCTTAGTCCTCACAATGGCCGTCTTAAACTTCATCGGCGAAGGTGTCAGAGATGCATTCGATCCTCGAAAAAATTAATTTCGGCTGACTTGTGACTTGGCTTATTCATCGATGGGCTTTTTTTATCTTTAAATCTGCTTGAAAGCTAAGATCGTAAGTTCCGATACCTGAAACAGTAACAGAGACTTTCGAGTGTCGGCAGGCCGTCGCATCTCAATCAAAAACTGACGCACCCTCGACATCTACTGGTCCCGGGACTCGTAGTTTCCAAGACGGGGAGACGAGGAATTTAGGTCAGCAGCATGCACCACTGAGCCTTCAACGGGATGATGCATGTCACCCTCAGCGCGGGGGTCGCACTGCCCCATAATTCTACGTTATGCAACACTGCGACTCCCTCGGGGGAGTGAACCTCCTAGCAAATGTAGAGGATTTAATTTTTCATATGCACTTGCACATAAGGTGAGATTTGTTGAGCACGTGACCAGGAATTACTCTTCCATGAGTCCCCAGTCCCCAGTCCCCAGTCCCCAGTCCCCAGTCATGGGTCCCGAGTCATGGGTCCCGAGTCATGGGTCATGGGTCACAAGTCTAAGGCACGAAATGAGTCATGTTGATTGGTTCACAAGAAATGAGATTCATTTTTGCGGGTGTTAAATAATTGTGGATTTACTCCGGCGCGGGAGTGGGATTATTTTGCTGAAGATTTTGCGTAGGTGCCGACGTAGATGTGGCTTGAGACGCATGGGCCATCTAGGCAGACGGCGCTTTGGTAGAAGATGAATGAGGGTTTGTTTTTAAGTTTAATGCCTCGGCGGGTGACCTTTGAAAGTGGACTATAAACGATGGCATCGCCGATGTCTTCGCCTTCGACACCTTTGATGGGCAAGATCATATAGGTCACCATAGTGGCAGGATCTTGCGAACCTTTGCGAAAGGTTCCTCTAAGGACGACTTTGTAAACGGGCGACTTTTTGTCTACGGCTTCGTATTCGCATTGAGAGTTATGAATGTCGACTAAGTTGAATTCTTCTTTGATCGAAAGAATTTCTGCAAACAGTGCTTCGTAAGCGGCAATGGCATAGTTGGCTTCGATAAGTGGATCAGAAAACTCGAGTTTAATTTGCTCAGGGCAGGTGCGGGTGACGATAGCAGCGGCTTTTTTGGGTGTAGCCAAAAATAATAGCGATAGAACTAAAAGTAAGGCCGTTGATTTCAAGTTTTTCCCCAACCGTTAAGGTCGAGTTAAATTTCCTTGATAAACTGGCGAAGTGCAAGTCGTTTGATTGAATGTGAGTGTTTGCCGGGGAGTGGTGCGCTTTTGTGCAAGTGGCAGACGATTTTAATGAAGGTGGGCGCTGCGGCCCAGCGAAAAGGGCCGCAGCGTGGGCTTAGCGGGCTTGGAAGGCGAGATGGACGAGATAAAGAAAGAGGAAGTGGGACGCAAAAAGAAAAGCAAAAATCTTCATTGGAAACTCCTTTTGACGACTTGATCTTAAGTAGCCGTAATTTTTAAGTGGTGCTCGAACGGTTATGAGTCCGCGGCCGATTTTTCGGCGGCGGTTAAATCTAGGGTTAATCAATCAAAATACCCATGCAGGTAATAACGATCTTCAATGCGGTCATAAAACACCCAAAGGCACTGGCCGGTTTTTGACAGAGCAAAGTAATAATCTCGTCCCCGAGTATCTTGCCACCAAGAATCTTCGATGCGTTCAATCGGGTGAGAGCTCAAAAATTCTAAACGCTTCACTTCAAAATCCGATAAAGGTTTTGGGTTATTCAGCAATTGGTTCGGGCGGGGAGCGCTTGAAAGCGAATGCGAATACGCGGGCTTAATCTGAAAAGCCTGGCCTTCAATTGAAATCTCATCTGTTAAAGAATGATGCTCTTCAAACTCAGGGATCAGCTCCCAAGAATTTTCGGGCAACATTTCGTCGCGGGGCTTTAAGTAGCCGGTTGTGATTTCGTTTTGGCGAAACACACTGATAAGCTTTTCAAGTTTTTCGCGATCCGTAATTCGAGGTTTCCAAAAATCAAGCTGCTCTACTTTTTCGGGGCATGAGACCACTTCGATTTCGAATTCTTTAATAGGATTCATTAA
>CAZDFM010000208.1:0-5447 GCA_964504465.1 uncultured Pseudobdellovibrionaceae bacterium
AGATAAGTTTTTGGAATCCTTTTTTTGGTCTCGTTAGAGAAAATCAGCTTCATGCTGATTGGCCCTTACGGGATTTCCCCGCTTGGATTTTGTGACCTTGGGCTCCGGCTTTAGGATAATCCACACGTTGATGGTAGATCCCAAGTAAGACGCGGCGGAAGGCGATTTCGATGACCGATAGATCTTTAAGGGTCAAATTACATTCATCAAGCTGTCCATCTAAGAACTTACTTTGAATAATATTTTTCACAATATTTTGTAATCGTGCAGGAGTCGGTTCATCTAAAGAGCGAGCTGCGGCTTCGATCGAATCGGCAAGCATGACCAGAGCCGCTTCTTTAAACTGTGGCTTTGGCCCTGGATAACGGAAATCATCAGGTTCGATGGTGTCGATATCCTCGTCCTGACTCTCAAGAGCTTTATTATAAAAGAACGAAATCAAAGTTGTGCCGTGATGCTGAAGAATTCCATCAATAATGGGTTTTCCAAGCTTGTGCTGGATTCCCATCTCAGCGCCATCTTTTACGTGGGCCACTAAAATAGTTTTGCTCATGTTGGGAGAAACGAAATCATGCGGGTTATAACCCGGCTTTTGGTTTTCGATAAAGTACTGAGCATGACCCATTTTTCCGATGTCATGATAATAGGCCATAACCTTTGCAAGGAGCGCATTTGCACCGATCTCTTCGGCGCCCGCTTCACACATACTTCCCACAACTAAAGAGTGATGGTAAGTGCCTGGGGCTTTTACAATCATCTCTTTCATCAAAGGATGATTGAGGCTGCTCAACTCTAAAAGCTTTACATCTGTCACATAATTAAAGACCGATTCAAGCAGCGGAACCAAAGTCATCGCAACCATAGAAGACAAGATCCCGCCAATAAAACCTGCGGGTGCAACCCAAAGAAGCGTATAAAGCACGTCGCCTTCGCCTAAACGATTCACTAGCATCACTAAGGTAATTGCGGCAGCGTTAACTAAACCCGTTCGAACCCCTGCCCAGTAGATGTCATTTCGCTTTTTACAAGCAAACACACCCCGTGCTGCGGCCACTCCACCCACTAAAGCTACGATAGCGAATGAGAAGTTCATATCCATCATCACAGTTAGGACGACGGTTAAGAAAGCGGTAAACAGCCAAACGACTTCGCCTGAAGTGATAACCAAACCCACAAGCATAGGGCCCGCAGCCACTGGAGCTGCAAATAAGAAGAAAGCAGAAGGAATAATGGCGCCGTAGCGAGACAAGAATGCCGCGTCTGTTACGAACAAAAACACTTTCGCAATCAAGACCACGGTCATGGTCACAAGACCCATTACGGTGATGTCTTTTGTTCCAACCTTTAATCGCGCAGTAGAAAAACGGCGCAAATAAGAGAAGAAAACTAAAATCATCGACATAAATAAAAGGGCTGCCACAACTGCGGTAAAGTCGGTTCGACGATCCGCTTTGAGGTTTTTAATTTCGTTTAACAAAGTAACATGGATCGGTCTGACGACCGCGCCCGCATTTAAAATCGTCTGATTCTTTTTAATCGAGATCTGAACGGGTAAAACTTCTTCGCGCGCCTTTTGACGACGTTGAGTCGTCTCTTGCCGATTAAAGCTTAAATTTGCAGTCAGTAAGGTATGCGCCAAATCGAGTATCGTTTTTTTGTCTCTTGGTGAGAGATATTCGACGCCGTGAATGTTATCGAGGTTAAATTCTGAGGTCTTATTAACATCGACAATTTCGGCTTGTTTGATGATTTTTTCTTCGGTGACCTTCCCGTTTTCAATCATTCGCAAAATAAGATTTGAGTCAGGTCCTAAAGGTAAGTTTGAAGGAATGTCCGCAATTCGTTGGCTGGACCAATTCACCAAGGTTCTAATTAGAATGTTTTCTATCCGTGCCGAAAATTCATTTTCTAAAAGCCATTCAAAGAGACGGTCCGAAATACTTCGGCCGAGATCAGCTTCGAATAAGGGCTTTAAAGAGAGCAACTCTTTTACTTTTTCTTCACGCTTTACATCGTCATTGGGCATTTGAACTGTTCTAAGTTCTCGCCGTATTGTCCGAAAGCCTTTGTAGATATTGTTGAACATTAACTCATAGGCATTCGGATCAAAATCAAAAACAGGCGGAACCGATTTCTCGGCCTCTAGCCGCTTTTCTGCGGTTGCGCCTTCATCAACAATCTCAAAAGAAATCGGAGACTGCACATCGGCCGAAGCGACACTTCCGACTTCAGCCTTGTAAACGTAGTCAAAATCAAAAAAGACTAAAAACGAAAGACCTAAACAGTAGATAAAAATCAGAGCGAGTCGGCGAAGGCTAAATCTTCGGTCTAACCGATTAATAATTACGCCCGTTGGAGTGTGGTCGAAGTTGAGGGAGTTGACCCATTCTTTAAATCGGCGGGAATGATCGACGTAGTTGTGCCGAGAGTGCACATCTCCTTTAATTCCTCTTTTCCCAAGCCACTTTAAAAAATTCATTTCACCCGTATTTCTATCAGTTTAGTGAGCGCACTTCTTATAAAACAAAGACTCTACTATATCTATATTATCAGTATATTGTTCGGTATTTTGCTTCAATCCTCGAAGACTAGATGTTAAATAGGCCGAATTAAGACGAAAAGCTAGAATCCCATGACGTCGAGCAGAAAGCACCCCCAGACGAGGAGAATCATGACATCTGACACCCCTACGGTTCCAAAAAATTTGAAGGATTTCAACGCGCTGCTTGATGTTGTGAAAAGACTCAGAGGTCCAGACGGCTGCCCATGGGATAAGGAACAAACACACAAAAGTCTAACTCGTTTTGCCATCGAAGAAGCCCATGAACTGGCCGAGGCCATAGACCAGGATGATCAAAAAGAAATCATTCAAGAATTCGGAGATGTTTTGCTCCAAGTTGTTTTACACTCGGAAATAGCCCGCCAAGACTCACGCTTCGAAATCTCGGATGTCATAGAGGCTATCTCATCAAAAATGATCCGGCGTCATCCTCATGTGTTTGGCGACGTAAACGTGAAAGACTCCGACGAAGTTTTAAAAAACTGGGGCGAGATTAAAGCTGATGAAAAAGCAAAGGCTGGCAAAACCGCGCCCGAAGCCCGTTTTGATATACCGGAGCAACTCCCTGCCCTTATTCGAGCTCAAAAAATTGGAGAGAAAACGCAGCGACAACGCTTCGACTGGCCTTCTGCTAAAGAAGTCATGGTTAAAGTTGAAGAGGAACTCCTTGAAGTCAAAGAAGCCATTGAAAGTAAAAACCAGAGTGAAATCGAAGCCGAAATTGGCGACTTGCTATTTTCAGTCGCTCAACTTGCGCGACACCTCAAGATTGACCCCGAGCAATCGCTTCGCCAGTGCAACCGAAGGTTCGAGCGACGCTTTTTTAAAATGCAAGAGCTTGCAGAAAACCGAAAGCTAGACTTTATGGCTCTCAAAGATGCAGAAGTTGAATCTCTCTGGACGGAGGCAAAAAAACTCACCTAAACTAGTGGGATGAATGATGTTGGCCGCCGAAAAACTCTGGGCTTAGTTATCCCTACATATAATATGGCCGACTCTCTCATTGAGCTCATGGGTTCGCTCGAGGCGAGCGGGGTTTTAACTCTCTTAAATGAGGTAGTCATTGTCGATGATGGATCGACTGACTCAACTCCAAAAATCTTTGCAGAATTTCAAAACAAATCTATTGAACCCACTAAGTGGACCCTTCTTAGCTTGGCACAAAATCAAGGGCGATTTTTAGCACGCCTGCGCGGAGCCGAACTTTTAAAAACTGAACTGGCTTTTTTTCTAGATTCGCGTATCGAACTTCACGCTGATTTTGTAAATGAATTAACCGAAGCGCTTAAAGTCCATGATTGCCTCATGGCCTATCCTAAAATCGATGAAGAAAAAAGTGTGTATGATCTTTATTGGGACCGAACACACCGTTGGGCCTTTAAGAAATACTACAGTGCAGTCAATGAAGGGTTTTGGCTGACCCCAGAAAATTACGACAGTTATCTTAAAGGCACGGGCGCCTTTATTTGCCCTCGAGACATCTTCTTAGAATGTTGCGCACCTTACGTGGGCGTAGATTTAAAAAGTGACGACACCCTACTGCAAAAAGACATTGCGGCTCGCATTGCGATTCACGTTCCGTCATATCTTTGGGTGCACTGGTCACCTAGACGAAGTCTTGTACCATTTCTGCTGAGACTTTTTGAAAGAGGTCCGGGCTTTGTCGAATACCATGTGTTTGTTCGCCGAGGCTTATACTTCTGGCTATTTCTTTTGAGCACTGCGATTTTTTTAGCCACCTTAAGCTTATTTATTTTAAAACCTCTTTTGGGCCTATTTCTCACAGCCATGTTCACAATAGCGCTGTTTTTCACCACTCTATTTTTTAGCCGTTCGCTCAAGGAGTTTGTAAAGTTAGCTCCGCTCCATGTGCTTTCGATCGCGAGCTATTTCTTCGGAGCTTTTTGGGGTTTGTTTGTAGTCACGATTAAAAAGCTTCAACCTTCAAAGAAAAATGAAACTCATGAAAAATAAGCTGGGCGAATATTTCTGGATCACTTTGTTGTTTTTAGCTCTCGGGATTGTTTACCTTTATCCCGGGCTCGGCCCTCTGTTTTCAAAAAGTACAACACAAGTGATGAGCGATGGAACGGACCCCGTTACTCTCCCCTTTGCCTACGAGAGTGTTTTAAAAACAGCCTATGAAAATCCACTCGAACTCTTTTATGGAGCTGTGCCTACAAAAGTTTATGATGCTCCAGAAGGTACCGCCATCTGGATGCCCTGGAACGAAAAGTTTTTAGCACTCTTCAGTTCGCTGCTTGTCCCCACTGAACAAATTAGCACCGCGGTTGTTTGGTTACTCTTGACCATTACAGGACTGTGTTTTTTCGCACTTGGTAGAAGTCTTGATTGGCCTAAGACACTGAGCCTAGCGCTTTCAATCTGTTGGGCTTTTAATACATTTACCCATGCTCGTGCCAAAGTTCATATGGCCATGGTGGGGCTCTATTTTTTGCCACTTATCTTTTTGGGCCTGGTTTTACTCGTAAAACGAAAAGACCATAAAGCGATCTTTTTTGCAGCTCTTTGCTTTTTAGGTGCGGCGATGTCACTGCATTACTTTTTGATTCTTTCAGCCATCTTTTCGCCGTTTTTTCTCTGGTTTTATTTTCTTAAACCTGAAACTCGAACTCAATGGAAGCAAAACTCGGTTCGACTTACCTTCGCGGTATTGCCAGCGATACTTCTGTTACTTTGGTGTCTGACTCATCCTGTACCTGAAGCCATCTTAAAAAATCGAGCCAGCGTTTTGCCCAAAACAGGAGAGATTAAAAATGCAGAAGGAGTTCACCCTTTTGTCATCACTTATGCTTCGCACGCGATCGATTAACTTGGAGGAGATACAGGTTTAGGTTCTCGTGACCTTAATCCCGCGAGAAGTCTT
>CAZDFM010000209.1:0-5426 GCA_964504465.1 uncultured Pseudobdellovibrionaceae bacterium
TCCACGTTCAATCATAAAGCGCTGAAGGCCCTTAGCTTGAAGTTCGCTTGTAGACCAGACGATATCAACCGCCTCGGTTGCACGTTTGCCAAGGGTAATTGTTGCGGGATGTTCGAGGCCTAACACGTAGGACTGTTTATCTTCGAGGCATCTTCTTAAATGATCGGCCTGAAGCTCAAGCGACTTTTCGTAGCCAGTATGTCCCAGCCAAAGGCTATGAAGAGGGGGGGGCTGCAAAGTGTTGAGCTCTGAATCAAACATGATCGATATTTGCGTCAAAACTCAACTATGAGTCAAAGGATTCCTCGAGATAAGAGATTGTGGCTTTTCTTTAACGGGTGCATTCGCTAGGCTCATTTTATGAGTCCAAGTCAGATTTTAAAATATTTGTGGGTGTCGCTGACGGCTGTTGGTTTTTGCGTTTTTATCAGCAACTCCTGGGGGCCTTTGCCAGCTCTCGGCCCTTTACTTTCTCCTTTTACGGGGATCTGGCAAAACTTGCCCCGGCCAATTCTTGAAACGGAAGAACTTGAGATTTCAGGTCTTAAAGACGAAGTGCAAATAAAATGGGATGAGCACGGAGTGCCGCATATTTTTGCACAAAATGACGAAGACCTCTACTTTGCTCAAGGATACGTCGTGGCACGCGATCGACTTTTTCAAATGGACATCCATAGTCGTCCTGCGGCCGGAACTCTCTCTGAAGTGGCAGGCGAGGCGACTCGAAATTTAGATCGCTTCTTTATTCAGATGGGTATGCGAGAAGCCTCGCAAACTTCATACGAAGCCATTCTAGAAGACCCACTTTCTAAACTTGCAGTTGAGGCTTACAGCGCGGGGATCAACGCCTACATTAAATCTTTAAAGCCCAAAGATTATCCGCCTGAGTATCGCATATTGGGCGCTCAACCCTCACTTTGGACTCCCAATCGAACTGCGCATTTTCTAAAAACCATGGCTTACAATCTTTCGGGGCGAACTTACGATCTATTTTTAAGTCTTCATGCTCAAAAGCTCGGGCTTAATAAAACTGAATTTCTGTTTCCGGATGTTTTACCGTTTAAAGCGGATGAGTTTATTTTTACCAATGAAGAATTTAAAGCGGCTGGAAATGTGCCGAGTGCTCCAGAACAATTCTCAGCCTTTATAACTCAGCTTAAGACGAGGCCCTTTTATCCGCAGCCGGATGCAAATAACGGAAGCAACAACTTTGCCGTGGGACCTAAAAAATCTAAAACTGGCTTTTCGATTTTTGCAAACGACACCCACTTAGGTTTAAGTCTTCCCCCGATCTGGTATGAAATGCAGTTAAGTTCTCCTTCACACAATGTTTATGGTGCCACCTTTCCTGGTGGGCCCGGAATCATCTTAGGATTTAATTCTGAAGTCGCCTGGGGCGTTACAAACGGCACGACCGATGTGCTCGATTGGTACGAAGTTGAGTTTAAAGATAAAGACTCTTTGGAGTATCTCGTTGACGGCAAGTGGGAGCTTGCGAAAAAAACCAAACAGATTCTAAAAGTCCGAAACAGTTCGGCGGAAAAAGTTGAGCTTATCGAAACCCGCTTTGGTTACGTGGTCCTTCGTGAAGAAAAATTAGGACTTGCGATCAAATGGAGTGTGCATAAAAAATCAAACGAGCTAAAAGCCTTTCTCGAACTGGACCGAGCGAAAAGTTTTAAAGAATGCCATAAAGCAATTGAAGGCTTTAAGTCTCCCTCACAGAATTTTCTATGCGCGGATCCACAAAATGTTTCTCTGCATCATCAAGGAGCCTTCCCCAAACGCTTTCAAGGCCAGGGAAAGTACATCATGAATGGCCGCGACTCACGTCTGGACTGGAAGGAGTGGCTGAGATCAGAGGAACTTCCTCAAAGCATAAATCCGGATAGAGGCTTTGTCCGCTCTGCCAACAATCCACCGACTGGGTCCGAAGCCGTGTATTTAGGTTGGGACTATGAAGAGCCCTTTCGCGCTAGGCGCATTCGACAGGTTTTAGAGGAAAAACCTCTTCATACCCCTGAGGATTTGATGCTCCTTCAAAATGACATTCATGATCTTCACGCGAAAGAAGCTCTGCCCGAACTACTTAAGCACTTAGACTTTGATAAATTAAGTGCTCAGCAAAAAGAAGTGATTGAAAATTTAAGACGTTGGGACTTTAGCGCGAATCCTAAAAACAGTGAGCCCACCATTTTTGAAGCCTGGTGGAAGTCCTTTGAAGAAGAACTTTTTGAGGACGAGCTCGGAAGGCGGGAGGAGAGTTTTTATCCTCGCCGAAGAAGAACCTTACAAATTTTTAGTAGTCTAGATCAATGGAAAGAGTGGATTGATCGAAAAGACACAGATCAAGAAGAGTCGCTCACGCAAATTATCCACGCAAGTTTTTTAAAGGCTTGGTCGAAACTTGAAGAACAACATGGGCCTATAAGCGACAAATGGAACTGGGGTAAGGCTCGGCCAACTGAACTCAAACATGTCGCGCGCATTCCTGGTTTTGGGAGCGGCAAACAGGAGTTCTCGGGTACACGCTACACGGTCAAGGCTAACGGCGGAAACCACGGGCCCACTTGGAAACTCGTGGTGTCGCTTGAGCCCGAAAGAAAAGCCTGGAGTTATATTTCAGGTCACAGCACGGGACATCCATTTTCTTCAAATTATCAAAAGCTGATTGAACCGTGGGGAAAGGGCGAGATGAAGCCTGTTTACTTTTTTAAAAGTTTAACTGACCCCAAGATGTCTCAAATGAAACTGCGCACGAGCCGCCTTGTCGGAACCCCTCGAGGTGAAAAATGATTTGGGCCTTGATGTTTTTCATCTTTTTTAGCTCATGGTTTATGCCCTGGTGGTTTTATTTATTGATCTCAGTTTTCATTGGCTGGCATTCAAAATCTTTAAGTGCGGGCTTTGTGACGGGCTTTTTAGGGACAGGACTTGTTTGGGTCATGGCCGCCTATTACCAAGATCTAAGGTCTGAAAGTATCATCTCTCGAAGGCTTTCTGAGATGTTTGCATTACCGCACGCGCTCTTGATTTACTTGGTTTTATTTTTAGTGGCGGGTGTTTCGAGTGGTCTTTGTTGTATGTTAGGTCGCACTCTGTCGGACTTTACGTTGTATAAAAAACGGCAAAACGCCGACGCATAAGCTGATCCAAATTAAATGCGTCAACGTTAAGTGAACCAGCTTCATATAGGTCGGTGACAAAAGACCTAAAGTCAAAAGACCTGCGCAAAGATTTAAACCTAAAAATATCTGTGAAGTCAGCATCCACTTTCGCTGCGAGAGATTTTCAGTAAACGCCTTTAAGCGCTGAAGAAAATAAAAGGCGAAAGCGATAAAACTCACCGCAAACAACGGGTGAAGGATTCGAAGTCTCAAACTAAAGTGACTGGTTTCTGAAAAATCTTTTTCAAAGCCCTCAAGCAAACTTGTCGATGGAAAAAGTGTCGAAGCAAGAGCTGCGAGTGCACCTGTTGAGTTAATCAAAATCCATAAAAGTAAAAGCGCAAGCGTAGTCAATGAAAGCACTCTTGGTAACATAATTCTTTTTCTTAAAAATTCTGGATATCTCAGCTCGACCCAACACAAAACAATTGAGCCCGTCAGTAAAAACGTGTTGATCAAATGAAGAGCCATGACAAAAGCACGGAGTGGGGACTCTTCTTGGCCCACAAGCCCTTTAAGAACTAAAACGGCCCCAAGCAGTCCCTCAATAATTGTAAGGACGAGTGTAATTAAAACGGCTTTTCTGAGCGGATGAAATTTTGGGAATTTTCGAAAGATAATAAAAGCCAAAACGATAACAAATAAACCAAAAGCTTTCGATGTGAGTCGATGAAAGTTTTCGATGAACATCGCGATACCGCGGTATTCAGGAATGATCTCTCCATGACAAAACGGCCAATGTGCTCCGCAGCCGTCTCCAGAGCCTGAAATTCTCACCCAAGCGCCCCACAAGATTATAAAAAGACAGCACAAGAGTAGCACTACAAAGCTTCGACGAAGAGCCGTGTTTTGAGACGCTGAAACTGGTTCGGGGATTGGGTTTGGAGCTTTAGACATAGGGAACTTCTAGCAGACAGGACTAGTATCCACAAGTTCGACAATTTGATCGTTCTTCAATTTTTTGCCGCTGAGGGCCGATCAACATATATAGAGAGGGAACATTGAAGTTAAAAACTCTACCGCTTAAATTGTTTTGTCTGTCATTGCTCTTTTTGGGGCTTCAGGATTCTTTTCTCAAAACGAAACTTTTACTTCCAGAGACTGCGGAGGCTTCAAAACTTGCCTACAATTCTCCCTTTCAGCGGGGCAAAGTTCAGCTGGGTAGTATTGAGAATGAAGATAGATCAAATACAGTGCTTTCAAAATCTCAAAACGGCGCAGTACTTGAGGCGGGGACGGAGCTTGTTCTAACAGTGAATACCCGTTGCGCGGGGACAGCTTATTATAAAAATTCGCAAGGTGAGCCCTTACTCGAAACTGAATCGCGCCCTTTTACACTTACTGAAGATCGAAAACTCAAAGAACTTACCGACGAGTGGAATCAAAACCCCTGTGTTTTAGGTGTCAGCCGCGAAGCTTTGGTGCAAGCCTTTCAAGCCATTGAAACCGATCCCAGAAGAACTGAGCAAAAACATCTAGCAAAAATCAATTGGGAAAGTTCACAAGCACTTTTTGATAATCCCACTTTTAGATCGAGTGTGGATGTCGTAGTTGCAGTCGTTGATACCGGGGTGGACTACAATCACGAAGAACTCAGCACGCAAATGTGGAGCGGCCCAAATAACGAACGCGGGGTCAACCTTGTCGCAGGTTCTGCAAATCCAATGGATGACCACGGCCATGGGACTCACTGTGCGGGTTTGATTGCAGCTGTTGCCAATAATGCAAGAGGCATCACGGGGATTGCTTCACGTAGAGTAAAAATTCTTCCAGTAAAAGTCTTAGATAACATGGGACACGGGAGTCTTGCCGCACTCGCAACCGGCATTCGCTATGCAGCTGATCAAGAAGCCGATGTGATCAATTTAAGTCTTGGGTCTCCTACAAGTTCGGCGACCGTCGAAGATGCAATTCAATATGCAGTTTCAAAAGGTTCTCTTGTGATTATGGCCTCCGGAAACGACGGCGATCTGATTGATGTCGGCAATTTTTATTCTCCAATTGGCTATGCAGTCGCGATTCAAGGCGCAGTTGGCGTGGGTTCAATGGATGCACTTTCTGGAAGAAAATCTAACTTTTCAAACTACTCAAAAAAATATGTTGAGATTGCGGCACCAGGTTCTGCCGGGACCGAAAAAATTCTTTCAACCGGACTGAACAACACTTACCGAGCCGACCAAGGCACGTCGATGGCATCACCACAAGTTGCCGCTGCCGCAGCACTCGTGATTGGAATTTTAAAAACTCATAACTTTCCCG
>CAZDFM010000210.1:0-5420 GCA_964504465.1 uncultured Pseudobdellovibrionaceae bacterium
CCGAACAAACGACCGAACAAACGACCGAACAAACGACCGAACAAACGACCGAACACGCGACCGGAAGATTAGGAGGCTGGGAATTTGGGTGTGTTGAAGGGTCGTCGGGGATGCGGGGGTTCAGGCGAGATCATTATCTGCGATGCGGTATTAAATTATCAGTGCGGCGGTGGGCGAGTAAGCGCGAAAATTTTAGGAAACGTAACATAATCGCTAACATTTGCGGGCGACTGAACTTACATTCTGTGGATCAACTTTCAGGGGGTTTTTATGGAATTACGATTGTCGGATATTAAGGAAAAATTTGGGGCGCAGCTCGCTTTTTCTGAGCAGATTGGATCGAACCCGAGTATTCGTGCGATTAAGCCTGTGGAAGATTGCGGTGAAGGTGACCTCGTTTTTGTTGATAACAAAAAGTTTATCGAGAAGGCGCTTTCGCAAAATCCTTCGGCGATTGTTACTCACCCAAAACTTGTGGATGCTTTTCCGGCCCGTGAAGGACTCGGAATTCTTGCAACCCCGATGGTGAGCTTAGCTCACGCCTTGATAAAATCAGAATATGCTGACCGCGATTTTTTAGATGAACAGTGGCCAACAAGACCTGCCTCAGCCGTAATCCATGATACCGCGACGGTTGCAAAATCTGCGGTCATCGGACCAAACGTTGTGATTGGGGCCTACGCGAAGATTGGCGAGCGCACTCGTCTTCAAGCAGGTGTGGTCGTTGAAAACGACGCGGTGATTGGTGAAGACTGTGTGATTCATGCAAACGCGGTTATTGGTTACAGTTGCCAACTTGGAAATTTTGTCGACATCGGGCCAGGCACTGTTATTGGTTCTGAAGGTTACGGTTTTGGACAAGATCAAAAATTTCAAAGCTACCGCATTCCTCAAACGGGAACCGTCATCATTGGCGACCGCGTACGTTTAGGTGCGAACAACTGCGTCGACCGTGCGTCGTACGGTGAAACTAGAATTGGGGCCGGAACAAAAACGGACAACCTTTGCCATTTTGCACATGGTGTTCAAATTGGTGAAAATTGCCTGCTTACGGCCATGTTTTGCATTGCAGGTTCAAGCAAAGTTGGAAACCGGGTGGTTGCAAGCGGCCAGGTTGGAATTATCGATCATATCAATATCGCAGACGACGTTTGGCTTTTACACCGAGCGGGTGTCGTAAAGGATATCGAGGCAGCAGGAAAGTACTGCGCCCTTCCACTTCAAACTTTAGAAGAATACAAACGCAACAGTGCCGAAGCTATGAACCTTGGCGCACTCGGTGACCAAGTTCGAGAACTACAAAAGCGACTCGAAGAGCTCGAAGCTAAGAATACGAAGGGCTAACTAACAACGAGCTCGTAGCCGCAAAAGTAATTAGGTAAACGGCAATAAATAAGCCGAAAAAACTAAACTACAAGACGCAAAAAACTGCCACGTCACGTGGCAGCGATCTTCACATAAAGAAATTCATTCGAAAATTAAGGTTGAAGCACGTGCTCATGCTGATGGAGACGGTCGGCTGGGACGCGGGCGGAGTGGCCGGCTAGGCGTTCGAATTCGCAGAGGTCGTGGGAGCAGAAGATTTCGATTTCTTCGGACTTTGTTCTTTTTAGTTTTCTGAGTCGAGATTGGTTCCAGATGCGGGCGTGGCGGTCTTTTTCCATCATATTTTGGTAGAAGGTTAAACCAGGGGTGCAGTGTGGGTTTTCTAGATCCATTTCGGCGTGAAAGAAATAGGCGTCGCCGGTTTGAAAGAGCCACTTAGAATCGGATTGAACCGCTACACCTGCGTGGCCTAGCGTATGGCCGATTAATGGGATTAGAGCGATGTCTGTTGAGACCCCTTGCAATTGATAAACCTTATTTAAGCCAAACCAATTTTCGCCTTCGCCGGCTTCATAGGTGATCCAATTTTTTTGCGTCGACCACTGCTTGGGGCGATAGCGTTGGCGATCGAGCCAGCTTCTTTGTAAGATGGCCGACTCTTTTTCTGAACTCAGTAGATGTACCTTGGCATGTGGAAAATCGTCTAAGCCGCCTGCATGATCAAAATCTAAGTGAGTTAAAACGATGTGCCTTACATCTTCAGGACGAAATCCTAATTTTTTAATTTGCTCAAGGGCCGTCATCTCGATTCTAAAATCGGGTTTTAATAATCCTAAAAAGAATCCGCTCAGGCGGTCATGCGGATACAAGACATCTTGAACGCCGAGCCCAGTGTCGATTAAAATTAAGGAGTCACGGTCTTCGACAAGTAAGCAGTGGTTAGTGAGGTGACCGCGTTCAACTAAGGACTCTGGGCCCTCATCCATAAGTTTACCGCCGAGGGGACAGGTTGAAATGCAGTTGAGATGATGAACGCGCATAGCACACACTCCTTTGTTAAAAGGATCATAGTCCACTCGGAAAAAGTTTTGGATTAAGAGATGGTGACGTTAGTGTTGACGTTTGGTGAAACCCTTCGAGTTTCAAACACAAATGCAAAAAGCTTAGGACGCAACACCCATCACTTTATGTGAGTAAAAAGGGCGCTCCCGAAGTGCGAGAGCATCGTGGGCTTCGGTGGTGGTTTTGGCTTGAAGCCATAGATCGACGGCGTCGGGTTTTAGAAATATGGGGGTTCGGTCATGGCCCGCACGTGCGATCTCTTCGTGCGGCTCATCGGTGATAAGGGCAGTTGAGATTAATCGTTGGCCGTCTTTAGAGGTCCATTCGTCCCAAAGGGTAGGGATGTACATGTAGTCGACGTTGTCTGGCTGAAAACATAAAACCAAGTTTTCGCGAGGCTCAGAATTTTGCGGAAGTTTATTATTTTCTAAGTAACGTTTGGTCTCGACATTTTCGTAAAAGCGATTGACCAAAATTAAACCGTGGCGACGAGTAAAAGAATCTCTCCACCAGGGAACTGATTCAAGCCCATCGAATCGGGCGTTGTAGCAGCCGTTAAATTTAGCGTCAAATTTTTCGTCTTTATTGTGGGGCCGCATAAGGTAGCGGGCAGGACGGATTATTTTTTCATTCTTAGTGTTCAAACAAAGCATCGAAACATAATGCAAGGGAAAGATTTTTTCTTCGGCATCAGAAGTGATTTCAATTGTGCGGTGACGTTCAAGATCAAACTTAGCTTTTGAGATTTTATTGGTGGCAATTCTCTGGTCGTTTTGTGCTTTTTTAGTATTCATTGTAGCCAGTATCCGAACCGCATCGTTGAGACGCGTCGTTTGTGCGAAGAGTTCTTTTTCGAGGCGCGTGATTTCATGTTCGTGCCAAGCCAGGATATCTTTTTGGATCTTTTTTTCTTGCGGCGTTTTGGCGTCGTGAGTGAAGGGGTACTCCATTGCTTTATTTAGGTAGAGCTTTTCTCCCTCAAGGCGTCGCCTAAAAAGTTCTGCGTATTCGTTAAGCTCCATTTGAGCGTTGAAGATGCGTTCGAGCTTTTTTGCGTTCTGTAAAAGTATGGCTGAGTAACACATGAGCTACTTATACCAGGTTTGACTCAGGCTGGCGACCTGATGAAGGTCTACGTTGCGAACTTAATAAGTTGGAACTTAAAGATTTGCGCTTGCAGCATTCCAGAATCTTGACTTACACTAAACTTACACGTTAGGACCGATGCCCATGCGTATAGAACCCTCTGTAGCTTTTGATCAAATGATAGCCCACTGCGAGAGATTGCAGGTGCCGTTGAGCTATAAGCAAGAGGTGCTGAGGGTGATTGGCTACCTTAAGCAGCAATCGCTTGCAGACTTAGACCGTAGGGCTCCGAGCCGGTCTCTACAGGAGGCTTGGCAAAGTCTTGAGCGTAAAACTAAAGGGACAGGGCTCTTTGAAACCTTCCGCAAAAATGTTCCGGTCTGGAGTAGCGTTTTAGATTTTGTCGAACTCAGTGATCCACAATTTCAGCCGGTGCTAGGCCAGCCCAAAGGACCAGCGCCGAATAAAAAAGCCTATGAAAACTGGGAGGCTGAGCAAATTTTAAGGGATATTCTGCATCGTGCTCTTTTGCTTGTGCCGCCCGGCCAAGACAAACTGGTTTTGAAACTGATTTTACATTATCTCATTATCGAAGCTCAGCAGGCGCGAGGTAAACGCAACCAAAGCTTTATTAAAGAGGTGTGGCTTATTGCCTGGCCACTTTTAGACAAATACAAATTGCTCGAGGCCTTTCGTAGTTACGAACAGCCTCGGCGTCGAATGGAGTTTTTTATTAAAGGAAGTTTTTAGGTCTTTACGCTAATTCTGTAGCTTATTCTTTAAGCTAGTTCTTTAAATAGCGAACAATCGCCGGGCGTTCTTCAACGCAGCTTGAATGACCGCCGACGGCGACCGCTAAAACTTCAAGGTCAGCTCGTGCTACTACGGTGTTGTCGATGTCGTTTCCGTATTCAAAGCTAAGGGTAGAGTCATTCACTCCAGGAATTTTAGCTGCATCTAAAGTCACTTTATATTTTTCGCCAAAGTTGTTGTCGTGCTGATAGGTAACACCGTTACAAACAACGTTTGTGCCGTTGTCGACAAAACTTAAACCGGTAAGTTCATCCATTTGAAAACCTGCACCTTGAGCTAAATCATCACCTTGAATGACAACTCCGCCCTTAAAGCGAAGTAAGGTGTCGCGAGTGGCAACCTGACCCATTTGATGTCCCGGATTGTTAAACCAAATCAAATCATACCCTGCAACATCTGAGTCTTGAAGGCCCATGGCGGGCTCGTCCATAAAGGCTACGTTGTAGCGAGCAAGCAAAACATTTTTTGCATACAATGTATCTTCAGGATCTTCAGCGCCGGCATTAGAATCACGCACTACTAAAATTCTAGGATTTTCAACCGGACTTGAATAGCGGACCACGTTTTCGGCAATGAGCTGGGCCGAGGCTCCGTTCACTACCAGTTGTGAGCTGGTTTCATCTCCTAAAGCGATGAGGATTGTCACGACCGCACTCTTTTTAGTGATAGGAGTGAGATCACAAGAAATCCCTTCGCAAACTTCTAGGATCGGATCATCTGGATCTTCTATATCGGTCGGAACTGTCGGGTCGATGTCATTAGCTCCTACATTGAGGGCTTTGCTTGGAAGGTTTGAGAAGCTCACTTCGTTGCTACAATTTTGAAAGCCAAGCATAAGTACTGTGGTCGAAATTAGAACAGTTACTAAGCTTTTAAGGTTCTGCTTTTTCATTTAGTGCCTCGTCTCAAAATCAAACATGGTTTCTTGGTTGTGTTGAACTCTAAACAATTCAAAGGACGCACCAAACAAGGTGAGCTCTCAACTGTTTTGACCAAGCTTTGATGTCTATTCGGAATGCAGCGTAGATTCCTTCAACACCCACTTGACTCATAATGCGCCGACAACGATAAGGAATTATGCCGGCAAAAAAGACTTTAAAAACTGTCTCAACTTCGTCCTACGGTTTAGTTAA
>CAZDFM010000211.1:0-5420 GCA_964504465.1 uncultured Pseudobdellovibrionaceae bacterium
GAGATCTTTAACCTGATTTTCGACAACAGCTAAGCGGTCTTGTGCGCCTTCGTCTTTTTCGCGTTTCAAGGCCTCTTTTTCAATTTGAAGTTGGATGATTTTTCTTTGAATCAAATCGATTGCTTGCGGAACACTTTTTATTTCGATGCTCAGCTTTGATGCGGCTTCGTCCATTAAGTCGATGGCTTTATCGGGTAAGAAACGACCCGTAATATACCGGTGCGAAAGTTTTACGGCGGCCACAATCGCAGAATCTGTAATGCGAACTCCATGGTGAAGTTCATACTTTTCTTTGAGACCTCTCAAAATGGTGATCGAATCCTGAACACTGGGCTCATCGACAATCACAGTTTGAAAACGGCGCTCTAAGGCTTTGTCTTTTTCGATGTACTTCCGATATTCGTCTAATGTGGTCGCACCAATGCAGCGTAGTTCTCCGCGAGCTAAGGCTGGCTTTAGAATCTGGCCCGCATCCATTGCGCCTTCTGACTTTCCGGCACCCACGAGCTGGTGAATCTCATCAATGAATAAAATGACCTTGCCGTTGCTGTTCGTAACTTCTTTGACAACCGCTTTGAGTCGGTCTTCGAACTCACCGCGATACTTTGCGCCGGCAACCAGCGCACCAAGGTCAAGGGACATGAGGCGTTTACCATATAAGATATCAGGAACATCATGATTGATGATTCTCAACGCCAAACCTTCGGCAATTGCGGTTTTACCCACACCTGGTTCGCCGATCAGAACAGGATTGTTTTTTGTCCTTCGAGAAAGAACTTGAATGGTGCGACGAATTTCATCGTCACGACCAATGACAGGATCAAGCTTTCCTTCTTCGGCCAAACGAGTAAGATCACGCCCATACTTATTGAGAGCGTCAAATTTATCTTCTGGGCTGTCATCAGTAATTCTTGAGCCACCGCGAAGGGTTTGAAGTGCTTCGGTGAAGTTTTGAGTTCGAATGCCCGCCTGTTCAAAAAGCTTTTTACTTTCAGCGTGGGCGCCCTTCAAAATTGAGAGCACAAAGTGTTCTGTAGAAATGTAGTCATCTTGAAAAGCCTTGGCCTCTTTTTCGGCAATCCCAAAAAGCTTTATCAAAGCGGGAGACGCGACAACTTTTACGCCTTCGCCTGAAACTTTATTAAAGTTTCGAATTCGGTCTTCGAAGCTTTTTTGCAGAGCCTTTAGGTTGCCACCCGCTTTTTCGACGACTTGAGGCACGATGCCGCCCTCTTGAGCGAGGAGTTTTGAAACTAAATGCTCAGGTTCGACGGCAGGATTGCCAAGCTCTTCAGCCCATTTTGCAGCATCTTGCATGGCCGACTGGCTCATGCGGGTCATCTTTTCAACGTCATTCATTTCAACCTCAATTATACGATTTATACCAGCGACACTTAGCCGCTTGAGGCACCCAAAGAACACTTATTTAGCTTGAGCGCCTACTCTCTTAATCTGAGGCTAAACCTTTGGATGTCAAACTACAAACCCTGAGTCTTTACGAAATTGTGACTTCTCGCGGGGGCAGAAATACTGAAGGTAAACAGGCACTTAAAGGCAGGCCTAATTTCGATCCCTGAGTTACTCATTGCTATTAGAAATAGCCTCCCTTATAAAGGAGCCTGTTAATAAAGCGCCTAAGGGTGCTTAAGCAAAACGCCTCTTCGGCGAGGGTCAAATAGGTTATGGGAATCCCAAAGCATCGAAAACCGAGTCCATTTAAATCGAGCCGTAAAGGCATTATCTATGACAAGGTTAACCCAAGCGATTTTTTGAAACTCGACATTACCTATGCTTGTGAGCAATGCACCCATTTTGACCTTGAAGAGAAAGCTTGCACCTTTGGATACAACGCCAATTATCATATGCGTGCTCCGCAGCTTGAATCATTCAGCGTTTCGGGACGAATGGCCTTTTGCCGTTTTTCTGAAATCGACTAGTTATGAGGGATGAGTTTTACGAGGGCATAATCCTTTGGAGCGTAGCGGGTCTTGCATTAGCCGCCGCTTTTTTCTCTGCGTTTTTTATCATTCGAGCTCTACTTGAAAAAGCTGAGAGTGCTGCCCATCAAGACTATTTCTTTCCGGGTCTCCCGCCTTCGAAATGGGCGGAGCTGTCTTTTGGGAAGGTTCACTATACAGATAGCGGAAGAGGTCCCTGCCTTTTACTGATTCATGGAATAGGGGCTTCAATATATTGTTGGAGGCTTTTGATTCCTCTCCTTGAGAAGCATTACCGCGTAATCGCGCTCGACCTACCTGGCTTTGGATTGTCGCAAAAGAAATTCGACCTCGACTACGGGCTTGATACTCAGACAGAGCGAATTGAAGAGTTCCTAAAATATTTAAAAGTTACTAAAACGGATGTCGTCGGAAGCTCAATGGGAGGGCTTTTAGGACTATGGCTGGCTTTTAAGAATCCTCAACTGGTGGGCCGCTATGTTGGACTATCACCCGCACTTTATCCGCGAATACTTCCGTTTAATCCGGCGATGCTGAGCATTTTTTCGAATTGGACCTCGACCCATTTCAACGAAACGTGGATGAGGAGAATGCTGAGCCGAGTTCTTTATACATATAAAGACGTGACGGATGAAAGTGTACAGGCCTATCTGTATCCTTACCGCCATCAGCCTGACGCAGTTAAAATTTTTATTAAAGCTTTAGCCACAGTTCGCGACCGGAGAATTCCACATCATCTGAAAACGATTGCGACTCCGATTTTACTTTTACATGGCGAAAACGATAAAATTATTCCCGTTAAAATTTCTCGAAGCGCCCTGAAACACCTTCCAGCAGCCAATCTTAAGGTTCTTGCAAATGCGGGCCATCACATTCAAGAAGATAATGCAGAATGGGTTGCTGAGAAGATCATGAGCTTCTGTAGCAATGCTTCTACTCGCTAAAGGTCGCTCGAACTTAGTCGAGAATACCTAGATAAAAATCCTCGCCCCGACTCACCTTCAGTCGTGATTTCCCTCTGAAAGTCTTAGGACCTCGATCATTCGAAAGGCTAAGTTTTCTGTAGCTTGGTCCATTTTAGCCTCTAGTCCTGTCAAGAATCCGTGGTGCATCCCGAAATGTTGTATGTGAGCAACAGCTACATATGAATGTAACCCCGCTTGAGCTCACAAATGAATAAGTGAATTGTTTTAACAAAGTTCAAAAGGAGGCTATCAAGGAAGAAATGAGTACCGTACAGGGAAAACTTCATTTTGCGAATTGAAAGCGGATGAGAGTTTAAAAGTACCAAAACAATTTTTTTATATCGGCTCGGATGCCACCCATATCGGGATTTTACAAGGAGGGATTTTGTATGAAGTTTAAATTTTAAAAATTTTAATGGAGGAATCATAAAATGGGAATGCGTGTAAGTACAAATATTGCGGCTATCAATGCTCAAAGAAATTTAGGCACTAGCCAACGAAATATCCAAGACTCTTTGGCGAAACTTTCTAGCGGTAGCCGAATCAACAAATCTGCTGACGATGCTGCTGGTTTAGCGATCTCTGAAAACTTAAATGCTCAGATCCGCTCTGCTCGCCAAGCTAACCGTAACGCAAACGACGGTGTGTCAATGGTTCAAACTGCTGAAGGCGGTTTAAACGAAATTTCTAACATCATCATCCGTATGAGAGAACTAGGCATTCAAGCTGCTTCTGATACTGTTGGTGAGAACGAGCGTGGATTCGTAAACAAAGAGATTCAACAGCTTAAAAACGAATTGCAACGTATTTCTTCAGTAACTACTTGGGGAAAAACGAAGCTTCTTGACGGAACTACTCCAACTTTTGATTTCCAAGTTGGTATCTATAACAACGAATTTGAAGATCGCATTTCTTTTAACTCTTCAGAAAACGTTGCAACTTTAGATGCTTTGGGACTTGAAGGTCTTGACTACACTACTAAAGAAGGTGCTCAAACGGCTCTAGAGTCACTTGATGCTTCTCAAGTAGCAGTAAACGGAATGCGCGCTAATCTTGGTGCTTTACAGAACAGACTACAATCTACCGTGAACAACTTGGGTGTTGCTGAAGAGAACATGTCAGCTGCAAACAGCCGAATTCGCGACACGGATGTAGCATCGGCTTCTGCTGAGTTAACAAGAAACAACATTCTTTTACAAACTTCTACTGCTGCATTAGCTCAAGCTAACCAGTCGAACCAAGTAGCACTTAGCCTTATCGGTTAATTAGCTCTAATCATCTGAACTGATCCTTTTGGATTTGTGAAGGCCGACCCTAGTGGTTGGCCTTTTTTATTTGGTTTGAATTTAAAATCGACGACCTAGAGCGCCACTTAAAATAAAGCCATTCCCTATCGTTACATCAGAGTCAAATGCTGCCAAAGTCGAAATTTCACCCGAGAGAAAATACTGAGGCTGCGTCCAATAACGCGCTCCCAAGATGAGCTGTCCATAGGTGAAACTGACGCTGTCAATCGTTTCAAAGTGGAAAAAATGATCGCCGTTAGATTCGTCTTCGAGTTCAACTGGGTCGGTTTTTACGTGAACGATCCTTAGCGTGCCGTAGGGTTCCCAAGGGCGCTTAAGATGTCCCGCCATTAAATCCCCGTAGTAGTGAGTGCTGTAACCTCCCCGTCCGACACCCGCCGCAGTTGAGACCGACCAGCCCTGCTCTTGCGAATTAATCCAGGCGTATTTGGCACGAACACCAATGCTTAAGGATTCGTAGTGAATTCCGAAGTCGAGATCTTCGAAAATCCCGAAGTTAGCTTTTAAAAGTAAACCCGCCATTCCATACCCGCCGGACAATTCAACGTTCGACCGTCCAAGAGTTCGAGCCGTTTCATGATTGACCAAAGGGCCTACACATCCCCCACATAACAGAGTGAAGGTCAGAAAAATGATTTTGATTCGCATAAGTTGATTGAACTGAAATCAGCAGGCAATGTCAGCATTTCCCTCTACGACTCGTTGCACCATCCCGTGCTTTTGTGCACTCTTGTGCAGAGTTCGTCGAACTTCGAATTTCAATTTTCAATTTTGATTTCATTTTCGAGTTGCAGAGTTCTGAAAGTGAGGAATATAAATTTACTAGGCAAGAGTAATATTAAACATTACCATTCTTGAAGACTTCTGGAACAAACTGAAACTTGAAGAATTAGAGGGGATCCGACAATGGCTAAGAAGAAAAAAGCGACTAAAAAAGGCGCGACTAAAAAAGCAGCTAAAAAGGCGACTAAAAAAGGCGCGACTAAGAAAGCCGCTAAAAAGGCGACTAAAAAAGGTGCAACTAAAAAAGCCGCCAAAAAAGCGACTAAAAAAGGTGCCACCAAAAAAGCTGCAACTAAAAAAGCTGCGACCACTAAAGCAGCGACAAAAAAAGCCCCTGCTAAAAAAGCGAAGGCCGTTAAAACAGAGAAAGAATCAAAGAAAAAAATCCCGGTCGTAGTCCTTCCTGC
>CAZDFM010000212.1:0-3614 GCA_964504465.1 uncultured Pseudobdellovibrionaceae bacterium
GTTCTGCATAGCTTTTGGAGGGACCTCTTAAAATCGAGCTGCAGAAGCCTTTGAAATTACAGGTCTTTTTCGGATTGATACCCAAGCCTACCCCTTTTCAAATTTGACTTTCATTTATAACTATAAGTGAAAGTATTAAGTGCTTGTTTTTACGGTGAATTCATGGATACAATTAGGGTGTAGTCGCCACTAGCCCGGTGCATAAATGAGTGATGCAGAGCAGAAACACGTTTTTCGAATCGAAAAATTTCCGCTCGCGAGATTGATTTGCCGCGTTAGTTTTTGAGGAATTTGAGCCCTGTTTTTCAACATGATTTTCAACCCAGATGAAGGATCATCTATGTCACGGCCCCAAAGATATGCTCTCAACAAGAACAAATACCTCCTCGATCCCGAAGTGGATCGGCTCGAATATCTACTTAAAAGCCATCTTTCCTCAGACCCCAGAAACAGTTTGATTCTACTTTCAGCCCTGCACACAGGAGCCCGAGCCCGCGAACTTCTCAACGCAAAATTTGAAGATTTAAACCCCTACGATGAGACCTTTTTTATTCACGGAATTAAGGGGAGCAATGACCGGGAGATTCCGCTCCACCCTTGGCTTTTTAAAGAGCTTTACCGCCTCAAGGAGGCCTCTTTAGGCAACAAGATCAAGACTGATCCAAAGCTGATCTTTCCGCTCTCGTACCAGCGTTTACGGCAGATTTGGGACATTTACCGTCCCGTCGAAAAGAAGTTCCATTCTTTGAGACACACGTTTGCGATTCGACTTTTTAAAAAGACAAAAGATTTGAGGTTGGTCCAGGTAGCGCTCGGGCATCGGAACATTACGAATACTATGGTTTACGCTGATTACATTTATTCGCAGCAAGAGTTACGACGACTAATCCTTTAAATTCTGAATTCCGTATACCGTCCCGTGTTATTTCAGGGGCGTTTTAAGCTTCATCGTCACCTGGGGGACCTGACTCATAATCTGCCCAGCTTCAGAGTCGAGATGAGCCTCAATAATTTCAAAATGCTGCTTAAGATCCAGGGCCTTAAACTGAGGATCCCTTTTCATATGAAGGGCCATGACCCATTGCTCTCCACTTCGGACGCGTTCAATTGTAAAAATCTTGGGGAATAACCTGATCAAATGTTGTTCGAAACTTAGAATCGAATTTTCGACTCGATTAACCGCGCCGTATTCTGCCGCTGCATCGGGAGTGCTTTTCACTACGACAAAACCGTTTCCATCACGAGCGAGCTTTTCGTAATACAATTCTAAAAGCGTAATTCGATCGGCTGAATATAAATAAGCTCCAAAAACATCAGTTAAAATAGTTTGGTCACCTTCAACCGATGGCAAAACATCTTCTGCAAAGCCTACCAGGTACCGGTACCGATTCCCTTCTTTTGCATAATCCACGACCGCCTTAATTGAAGCTATATGTTCAAGCCAATCTTTTTGGGTTTCGGGCTTAGGAGTTTCAAAAATAGATTCAGGCGGAATCGGCAGTTTAAGTTTGTAGGCGAATGCGGCAATTCGACTTCGCAAATGGTAATCAGTAGGAGCACTGTCGAGCGAAAATAAAAAGCCCCAATTGTCCTGGCTATTAATTAGGGTCGCCTGGGAGACTTCACCCGAGAGCACTTTTTGTAGTGGTGCAAGACCGTACCCGACTCCGACGTCGAGCCATTTGATTGGTTTTTTGGGCGCAATAAAGAGGTCATCAAAGCGCTCGCCCAGAACAACGGTGTAGCTCGAAAACACACGTTCGTTGTTTTCTTGATAGTGTTCCGTTTCGGTTTGAGCATTAATATTCAGACTTAAAAGATCGCGGCACTCACTGGCGTAAGCCGACAGGCCCACAAAAAAGCTCAGCAAAAGTAAGATTCGGAAGTTATTTTTTAGCTGCATCAAAATGCCTATACCATCAAAGAGTTTAAAACTTCAAAAAAAAACCGGCGGGGTGCGCCGGTGAAAGTTGGGGTGCTTTCTTTTGGGGTCTTGGGGTTTGGGGACTATATCAAAGGGGCTAGTTACAAACGCTTGGGTTTACCAATGTAACTTGCATCTCAACAGGGGCTTCTACGCGAGCTTCACCTAGGCTATTAGGGGCTCGAGCTACTTCTTCTCTTCTGATTTCGCCAACTGAGTTAAATCTGCGATCAACCATTTTGCGGTCTTCTCCGATTTGAATTTCAGCATCAACGAAATCAATTACTTTTTGAGAGTCATCTTCTTCAAGTACGAGTTCAGCGTTGTCATAGTGAGAGCCAATTTTGTTTTCAAGTGTGCTTCTCTCTTCTGAAGTCTGCTCGATCATCTGATTGAAATTTACAGATAGACGAGATTTCTTCACTATGTCTGCAGTTGCAGAAAAGCTTACTAATAATGAAGTCAGGCTAAGTGCGCCGATCACTAAGTTTTTAAGGTTTAAGCTCTTCATCTCTTTATCTCCTGTTAAAGCAGCACCGTTTTTCGAAGTGTCTGCTTGCCTTACACTTTTGCAAGTGGAGGGCCAGGCCAAAAAGGCGAAAAACCCCTGTAATTCCAAGGGGCGTGCCCAAAAGAGTGTCGAAAGTCTTTACAGCTCCCTTGATACGCTCAGCACCTGTCTAAAAACTTGACGCTCTGTTTTGATGCTTAAAACCAGGCAGACCATACCCGTCTTTACCACTGATAAGAGAGAGAAAGATGGGCTTCCAGTACATAAGCTGAGGGCTTAATGCTTGAGACACTGCCGGCTTTTAATTCTGGAACGAAATAAATCCTTTGAAAGATGTGAGCCTCGGTTCCAAGCGCAGCATAAACAAACAAGAAGAAGGGTTTGTCTTCTGACCTGAGTGGAAGATCCTGGCCATTTTGAGAAACGCGGATCGCAAGGTTTTTAGCGGCTTCAAAGCCTCCGCCCCACCACCACTTGTTTGCAAAATACGCTTTAATCGTCATCCCCGCTCCCAGATAGGTTTGCTCGATATTAGCAGTGGTCTCGGAAGAGGGACCTCCCCCTATTCCTTCTAAAGTAGCTTGGCCTTCGAGGGCGATTTTTCGGTAGGTCACAAAAGGTCTTAAAGCCCACTTTTCGTTAAGTGGAGCATCGTAAAACACCGACAACCAAAACGTCGTGCTGGTGAGTTCAGAGATCTGATAAACCGAAATCGAATCACTCTGCGAAAGTTCACGGCTTTCTTGCTGCATATGCGAAGTGACCACAGAGACACCAAGCCCGTTTCCGTCTCGGTATCTGGGAACAACGCCTAATTGCTTTTTCTTTGAACGATCGAGATCACCTGCGGCTTGCAAAGAGTCATCAATGTCGTCTGAAAGAATCCATCCGCTTCGCTTTTTTCCGCGAGTGATAAACAAAACTCTGCGCCACCCCTCGTGGTCCGTCGTCGAAATATAGAGCCGAGCCCCTTTTTTAAAGTTACCCAGTGGCGAGGACATTTCAGAGGCTTGAGAATAGACCGTCACCTCTTGAAGGGTTGTGACATGTACGCCGCGGGTCACGGCCAATGCCGAAACCGAAAACCCAATCAGAGTAAGTAGGGCGCCTATGAGGCACCAATGAGGACGCATACCACATGGTAAGCGCACTTAGTTCAATTGAGGAGCGCTTGCCGTA